>JAQWCA010000146.1 GCA_028706065.1 Tepidanaerobacteraceae bacterium | reverse complement strand
CTTTCCTGCCAAATCTTGATGTTCAACAGTAACAATATCATTCATAAGTCTGCTTATGCTAGCCATTACGTCTATAGCTGGGTAATGATTTTTATTGGCTAAATCTCTTGATAAAACGATATGCCCATCTAAAATTCCTCTAACAGCATCAGATATCGGTTCATTTAAATCATCACCGTCAACTAGAACCGTATAAATGCCAGTTATTGAACCTTTAGCAGATGTTCCAGCTCTTTCTAAAAGTTTGGGAAGAGTGCTAAAAACTGAAGGGGTATACCCCCTAGTTACTGGCGGTTCACCTGCCGCCAAGCCAACTTCTCTTTGAGCCATAGCAAATCTTGTCACAGAATCCATCATAAGCATTACATTAGCACCATTATCTCTAAAGTATTCCGCTATAGCAGTTGCGGTAAAAGCAGCTCTGGTTCTTACCAAAGGTGGACTATCGGAAGTAGCCATAACTATAACAGATCTCTTTATTCCCTCTTCACCCAAATCGTTCGTTATAAAAGTGTTTAGTTCCCTTCCTCTTTCACCTACTAAAGCTATAACATTAATATCAGCATTAGTATTTCTGGCAATCATGCCCAAAAGTGTACTTTTGCCCACACCACTACCTGAGAAAATACCCAGCCTCTGACCCACTCCACAGGTCAACAATGCATCAATAGCTCTTATTCCAAGTGGAAGAGGTCGAGCAATTATGGGCCGGTCTATAGGACTCGGTGGATTGTTGAAAACAGGATAACTTGTCTTCGTCTTTAAAGGTCCTTTATCATCAATAGGTACTCCTAGGCCGTCTAACACCCTGCCCAAAAGTTCCATGCCTACAGGAGTTCTCATGTTTTTTCCACTAGCTTCAACTTCACACCCAGGACCTAGATCTTCCATGTCGCCTAAAGGCATCAAAATGACGCTTTTATCACGAAACCCTACTACTTCTGCCATAATGCTCTTTGTACCCTTGTTAGGCTTTACTAAACAGATTTCACCAAGTTCAACATGTGGACCTAGTGATTCAATAGTTAACCCAACAATTTTGGATATTTTTCCTTTAGGTTTTATCGTAACTATATCATCCAAAACAGAATACACATATTCAAACTTTGTATTATTCATCATCTATGACTTCCAATTCCTTCAATGTTGATGAAATGTTCTCTAATTGAGTGCGTATACTAGCATCAACCTCAAAATAAGGTCCCTCTAAAATACAGTCACCATCACAGAGAAAAGGATCTTTTGTCAAGGTAATTGTTTGTGTGTTATTTTTATAACCGGAAATTATTTCATTTACTCTCTCATAGTCGTCTTCTGAAACTCTAATCAGTACATTTTTCTCATTTCCAATTTTTCCCATACCCTTTTTAATTAATTCCAACAAGTAATTTCCATCTTCTTCTATTTTTTTACCTAATATTTTTTCTGCTACTTTCAATGACAGCTTCATACACTCTTTCTCTAGATATTCTTTAAAGATATTGTTTTCATTAACGATTTCTAATCTAGTTTGGTTTAGTTCCTTTATATATTTATTCCAAATTGTTTCTTGTTCTTTTCTAGCAACTTCTATGCCGCGCTTGTATCCATTTTCATATCCGTCATGAAAGGCTTTTTTCTCGATCTCATGTTTCTCTTCCTGGGTTTTAAGAATAATTTCGACAGCTTCATCTTTTGAATGTTTAATAATGTCACGAGCTTTGGATAAAGCTTCTTCTATTAACTGTGTTGCCTCCTCCTTGTATGGTTCTGGCCTAATGTTCTCCACTTCGTTTGTAAGCCTGTCATTTTTTCTAACAAAGGGAATCTGATAGTCCATAAGGCGTAAAGGATTTTCTACTTCATAGACAATATGTTTAAGAACTTTAGACAATTATCTCATCACCTCCACCTCTGGAAATGATAATTTCACCTGCGTCCTCCAATTTTCTGATAATATTAACAATCTTCTGCTGAGACTCTTCCACATCTCTTAGACGAACAGGTCCCATGTATTCCATATCTTCGTTAATCATCTCAGCCTGTCGCTTTGACATATTCTCAAAAATCCTTTTCCTAACTTCTTCGCTTGCTCCTTTTAAAGCCATAGTCAAATCTTGGTTATCGACCTCTCGAAGAGTGCGCTGTACAGATCGGTTATCCAAGGTGAGGATATCTTCGAATACAAACATACGTCGCCGAATTTCCTCAGCTAGATCAGGATTGTCCACTTCTAGTGCTTCAATAATGTTTTTTTCTGTACCCCTGTCAACATTGTTTAATATATTTACAACAGCTTGAATTCCTCCAACATTGGTATAATCCTCAGTTACTACTGACGCTAACTGTCGCTCTAATACTTTTTCAACCTCCATGATTATTTCCGGCGAAGTTCTGTCCATGGTAGCAACACGCCGGGCAATATCTACTTGTTTTTCGGATGGTAATGATGACAAAAGTGAAGCCGATTGTTCTGGATTAAGGTATGTCATTATAAGAGCAATGGTTTGGGAATTTTCGTTCTGCAAAAAATTCATAAGCTGTGAAGGATCTGCCTTCCTAATAAAATCGAATGGTCTAACCTGCAAAGATGAAGTAAGGCGGTTAATTATCTCTAAAGCTTTTTGAGTCCCTAAGGCTTTCTCCAGGACTTCTCTCGCATAATCTATTCCACCCTCAGTGATGAAATTTTGAGCAATCAACATTTGATAGAACTCTTCTGCTATCTCAGTTTTTTCCTCATTTGAAACCTTGTTTAAGTTTGCTATTTCGAGGGTTAATTGCTCTATATCTTCTTCTTTTAGAAACTGGTAAATATTTGCAGCTGCTTCTGGACCTAACGATACTACTAAAATAGCTGCTTTTTGTCTACCTGTTAGCTTTGTCTTTACCATTAACACACCTCTAATCCTCACTAAGCCATGTTTTTAACACCTTGGCAATATCCTCGGGCTTACGGCGAGCATGTTTTTCTATTTTATCGAAGACACCATTATGAGCTTCTGACGGTTCTTCAGGCGCTTGCGCTGCTGCCGCTTGTTGCATACCTAACAGTTCATTGGAAAGTCTTTCTTCTTCATATCTTTTCTTTCTTTGGCTTCTAATCATTCTCATTATAGTAAAAAACAACATGACGGCTAATAAAGCTCCGACAATCATAAAGTTTCTTAAGCGAGCTTTTTCTTTTTGTTTCCGAATTGTTTCATCAACAAAATACTTAGCTAGATCGTTTTCAAACTCCATACCTTCTACAGAAACCTGATCTCTTTCGGGATTATAGCCAATAGCATTACCTACCATAAGCGCAATAGAGTCCTTCTCATCATCGTTTAATTCACTGTTTACAACCACAGAAACTGTTAGTTTATTAACCGCTCCCGGGGCAACAGTAAGGTTCTCATGAGTTTCGTTAATATCGAAATTCTTTATCACTTCTGATCTTTGCTGTTCAGAATCATTACCCTGGATTTGTTCATATCCGGGTACATTTGAGTCAACCCCTGGAGGCCCTCCTGGAACAACACTTGTTCCGCTAAAATGTTCCTTTAATTCCTGAATACTTCTAACTATCCCTTCACCTGTCTCTTCGTTTATAGGAGAAAACAACTTGCTCTCAACAGTCTTTTTATCAAAGTTGAGTTGTGCATTAACTCTTACCGCCACATTTCCTATACCAAATATCTGTTCTAATAAAGACTGAACACTAGCTTGCAGTTGATTTTGAAAATTATTTTGTATAAATAGTTGAGTATTTATAAGTTCTTGAGTATTTTCTTCTTGTGAAAAAGAAATGTTCGAAAGAGTCCTGCCATGTTGATCCACCACAGTAACATTTTCAGGTTTCATATTTTTAACTGAATGGGTAATGAGATTGATTATACCCGTTACTTCCTCTTTTTTTATGTCAAAACTTGGTCTCAGCTCTAAAAACACAGCAGCTGAAGGTTCATTTTCTGAATCAGGATTTATAAAGAGACTTTTTTCCTGCTGGACAATATATATTCTAGCGGTTTCTACAGCATTCATTTTTTCAATTGCTTTAGTAAGTTCTCCCTGTAACGCTTGATTATATTGTATCTGTCTTTCCCAATCAGTTGTACCTATCCTTGTGTTGTTAAACACTTCATCAAAACCCAATGCGCCACCTTTTGGTAAGCCTTCTTGAGCTAGCGTTAATCTAATCTTATATTTTTGTTCAGGATTAACCAATATGGTTTTTCCGTCGTCTTCAAGCCTATATGATATATTTGAATCTTCAAGTCTTTTTACTATTTCTCCAGCATCTTTCAAATCAAGATTAGAATAAAGCGGTACATACTTTGGTCTACTAATAAGATACAATAATACGCTTAATGCCGAAACAATAAGAATAACAGAGAAAATGATTTTTATCTTTTGTGTCTTATTTCTACTTTGCCAAAGTTCAGTTGCTCGCTGCTTAAGTTTTTGATAAAATTCCATTATTTACACCTTGCCTACTAAATCTGTATTCTCATTATTTCTTGATAAGCTTCCATAGCTTTATTGCGTATTTGCAAAGTAAGTTCAAGCGATATTCTAGCTTTTTCACCGGCAATTACAACATTATGTAAATCAATCTCATCACCTAAAATCTGCCGGCTAAAAAGGGATTCGTATTCCTTTTGATATGTATTTGCAGATTTTAATGCATCTTGAAGTATTTCCCCAAATTGTTTCCCCCGTTGAGTTTTTAACTCACCAAAATTACCAATTGCCATTTCGTTCGTACTAATTATTTTCAAAGGTCCATCCCCTTTCCAGCTTTCTATACCTTACTAATTTCGAGAGCTTTGCTTATCATGCTTTTTGCCGAGTTAATAGCTGTAATATTAGCTTCATAACTCCTAGCAGCAGATACCATATCTACCATTTCAGTAACGATGTTGACGTTAGGCATCATGACATATCCGGCCGGATCAGCATCTGGATGAGTCGGATCATAAGATACCTTGAAAGGAGTTGGATCTTTTTCTATTGCAACTGCTTTTACTCCACCAGATGTCTTATCTTCTAGATAATCGCTAAAGTTCTTTTTGTTCATATGCTCCTGTAAAATAACCCTTTCTCTTTGAAAGGGGCCCCCTCCTTCGGTTCGGGTGGTATTTACATTGGCAAT
>JAQWCA010000145.1:2213-5161 GCA_028706065.1 Tepidanaerobacteraceae bacterium | reverse complement strand
TTTAGGATTTTGTCGTAGTGTACGACTTTATTGCAGTTGGCCCCCATTTATTCTAGCTCCTTATCTTTATATTACTATTTAAGTCGGCTTTTTTCAATATGTGTTTATTATGATAGTTACCATTTCTGTCCTCCTTTTAAATATGTAAACATGTGTTTGCCCTTATTATATATGATGTTAATAAATATATCAATGATTTTAATGTAGAAACAAACCTAATTTTATAATTTTATGGTCAATATATTGGCAGTAAGTTACCTATTACCTGGGCAACATCCTGAAACGTATAGTTACTTGCATATGTGTAACATTTATGCATTCTGTTTATAGCTTTTCCGGTTAACAATCATGATCTGTATGGCTGCTAATAATAATGAAAATCTATTTATGTGTTAACTTATTTGCTTTATTAATAAATTTATAATAAAAGAGTTCCAAAATCATCGAGGTTTAATCTTTGATGATCTTGGAACTCTTTTTATTTATCTTAAACATTTTTCTTTCAATATTAATGCTTCTAATTCCTTAACATCAATTTTAAGTCTTGCAACTTTTGTCTCTATAGCAGCTTTTGCTACTTCACAGCTTACATGAGCCGCAACTCTTGGGTCAAAAGCACCTGGAATACAATAGTCAGCTGTACGTTCCTCGTCAGATATTAAGGATGCAATGGCATTAGCTGCTGCTAACTTCATGTCTTCGTTTATATCAGTTGCTTGAACTTCCAGAGCACCTCTAAAAATTCCTGGAAATACCAAAACATTATTTACTTGGTTCGCAAAATCTGACCTTCCTGTTCCAACAACCTTAGCACCTGCTTCCTTAGCCTCATCAGGGTAAATTTCCGGCACAGGATTTGCCATGGCAAATGCTATTGAGTCTTTTGCCATGGTTGCTACCATTTCTTTTTTCACTGTTCCCGGGCCTGAAACACCGATAAATATATCGGCACCTCTCATGGCATCGGCAAGGCTTCCTTGAATATTTTGTTTGTTTGTAATCTGAGCAAGTTCTTTTTTGCTTTCATTTAGGTTGCTACGATCCTTTGAAATTATGCCTTTGCTATCACATACTATGACATCCGCTACCCCTGCATTTAGTAAAAGTTTTGATATAGCTACTCCAGCTGCTCCGGCTCCACTTATAGCTACTTTTACGTTTTTCATTTCTTTTTTTACTACCTTTAAAGCGTTAATTATTACCGCTAAAACTACCACTGCCGTACCATGTTGGTCATCGTGGAAAACAGGTATATCAAGTTCTTTTTTTAAACGCCTTTCTATTTCAAAACATTTAGGAGCCGCTATATCTTCTAAATTAATTCCTCCAAAAACAGGAGCTAAATACTTTACGGTTTTTACTATCTCATCAGCATTCTGGGTATCTAAGCATATGGGAAATGCGTCCACATTGCCAAAGTTTTTAAACAATACTGCTTTACCTTCCATTACTGGAATACCAGCCTTTGCCCCTATATTGCCAAGCCCCAGTACCGCTGAACCATCGGTCACTACGGCTACCATGTTCCCTTTTGACGTATACTCGTACACTAGATTTATATCTTTATGGATTTCTTTACAAGGTTCAGCTACACCGGGGGTATAGGCAAGGCTCAAATCCTTTGCATTTTCTAGCTTTACTTTACTAATAACTTCAATTTTACCCTGTTTCTCACTATGTAACTTTAATGCCTGTTCTTTTAAATCCATAGGACCACCTATCTCCTTTTTTTATAAATATCTATAACTAATATATTATTCAACATACGGTACTGTGGAATTGGCATTAGTTAATACTAATACTTTTGCTTTATCACCATAATGGGATAAAGACACATTTTAGTTATTTTTTTCATTAAAAACTCCCCTTTTAATTGTTTTTAATTTTTATATAGCCTTTACAGTATCTTCACATAATCTGATTCCCCCTTTATAATTTTATCTTCCTTCGGGTACAGCTTCGACTCTGTCAGTAGTGTAGTTTTGCTCTATTTTTCGTATTTCTGGAAGACCAATTAATTTATTAAAATCCTCAAAAGCAATCATTTTATCTAAAAAGCCTTTGGTAGTTCCTTCTTTTTTCAAGGTCTGCATAAGATCTGATACGGCTTTAGCTGTTACATACGTAGACGATACACAGAATATAACTAAGTCATATCCTATTTTCTCTAATTCCTTCGTACTTAGAAGAGGCGTCCTACCATGTTCAAGCATATTAGCAAGAACAGGAACATTGAAACTACTAGTTACTCTTCTCATTTCTTCTACGTTTTCTACGGATTCAATAAAGAGAATATCGGCACCGGCTTCCTCATAAGCCTTACCGCGCTCAATAGCTTCATCAATACCATAATTAGTGCGTGCATCAGTTCTCGCCATAATCATAAAATCCGGATCTCTTCTAGCATCACAGGCAGCCTTGATTTTTCCAACCATTTCTTCCTTAGTAACAATTTCGCGTCCTAACATGTGACCGCATTTCTTAGGCAGAACCTGATCTTCGAGTTGAATACAAGCAACCCCAGCCTTTTCATACTCCCGAACAGCTCTCATTACGTTAATGGCATTACCATAACCAGTATCCCCATCGGCAATCACAGGAATATTTACAGCTTCCGCCATATTGGCTGCTCTTTGTGCCATCTCAGTCATAGTCAAAAGCCCTACATCTGGTTTTCCTAAAAGACTTGCCGAAGTGCCATACCCCGTCATATATACTGCATTAAAACCAGCTTGTTCAATAATTTTTGCTGTTAGAACATCATGAGCTCCTGGAGCCATCAGAATTTGATCCATTGATAACATCTTTCTTAATAGAACTAATTTTTTCACTTAAATTCCTCCTCATAAGTCAAGCATAATTTAAATATTAACGACATCACGCCTTTTTATATGTAATATTGCCACTATAATTGCAAACGCTAATACATACCGTAGCATAGTTAAAAT
>JAQWCA010000145.1:0-2113 GCA_028706065.1 Tepidanaerobacteraceae bacterium | reverse complement strand
ATTTTTTCACTTAAATTCCTCCTCATAAGTCAAGCATAATTTAAATATTAACGACATCACGCCTTTTTATATGTAATATTGCCACTATAATTGCAAACGCTAATACATACCGTAGCATAGTTAAAATATAGTTCTTTGTTTTGAGGATTAATCTTAAAGAGTATGTAAAATTAGTCAAAACATTTTCAAATGTTTCAATTGATCATTTGGCCAGATGCGAACAATATTCTCAAAAAAAATATGATAATAAAAACTTAATAAAGCAAAAGAAATTTAACAAATGCGAAAATCAATATAAAAAAATTATTAGCTCTGTCAAAACGTTCTTTGCAGATTCAAACATCAATAATGAGGAGAAAGAAAAACTTTTTCGAGATATAACAGAAACTTTTTGGAAATCTAGAGATATGAGTAATTTGTGATATAAGAAAGTAACATTTGACCTTTGTCTTTAACAGCGACAAATAAAGCTAAAGGATAAAAAGATAATATATCCTTTAGCTTTATTATTTTATTCTTTATGCTCTGTCCAATAGCTTGATAACTGTAGATTTATAATAAAGGAGTCTCAAATCACCAAAGATTTAACTCTTAATGATTTGAGACTCCTTTTTTGACAATTATGATTATATGATCGGCTATGGCTAACAATAAACTGTTGGAGCTTTTTAAAGTTTAGAAGGTATTGAGATGACATTCAACAAGCTAATAATTCCTAAGCCCTCCAAAGTTTGCTTATCCTTAAACGTTATTTTTGAAACATATTCTTCGGCTAAGGTGATAAGTTCCATCAACAGACGCATCAGGGTATTATTCTCTATGAAAAAAGCCCGGCCTTTATAATAACCCCGCTCTGCTCATTAGTTTTCTAGTATATTCATTGCCTGGATTGTCAAATACTTCCCAAGCCGGGCCGGTTTCCACTATTTCTCCCTGGTACATTATATATAATTTGTCAGCAATTTTTCTTGCAAGGTCCAGATCATGGGTGATATAAATCATGGCAAACCCCATAGAATTTTGAAGGCCCTTCAAGAGTCTCAGGATATTAGCTTGGGTTGAAGGATCCAGCATAGAGCTTATCTCATCGGCAATCAAGAGTTTTGGCTCCATTACAAGGCTGCGGGCGATAGACACACGCTGTCGCTGCCCGCCGCTTAGTGTAAAGCATCGCCGGTTTAAAAAAACATCATCATTGGAAAGCTCGACATTGGAGAGAGCCTTTTGGGCTCTCTTTTTCCGTTCTTCAGGACTCTGGTATTTTAATATATCTAGGGGCTCACTTACAGCTTGCAATACGGTAAGTTGATCATTGATGGATGAGAAGGGGTCTTGAAATACCATTTGGATAGCTTCGGGCCTACAGGTAAACTCATGCTGTTTGACAGGTTGACCCAAATATTTTATATTACCACTGTCAGATGTTAAATAGCCCGAAAGAATACTTGCCAGGGTAGTTTTCCCTGACCCAGATTGGCCAATTAATGCTACAATCTCTCCACTGCGGACGCTCATATGACAGTTTTTACAGGCTCTAATCTTGCGACCTTTAAATGAATATGTCTTGTTTATATCTGTCGCTTCAAGAAGTGTTACGATTCCGCCTTGATTACATGCCACTCGGCGTTCCAGCGACACATATTCGAGTTTAGGTCTTTTATCCTTACATATATTTAATTTTTGACTGCATCTTGGATAAAATGGGCAGCCTTTTTCGGGCACCGACTCACTGGCTCGGGGAATCCCCCATAAATCCTGATAGGGGTTGATAGAAGGCGATGAGTTTATGAGCCCACGGGTATAGGTATGCAGTGGGTTTTTAAGGATATCGGAAGTTATTCCGTCTTCCAGTATACAGCCTCGGTACATTACACACATCTTACCGGTCAAGCGTGCAATCACGTAAAAATCATGAGATATCACTATCATTGAAAACCGTTTTTCCCGGTGGAGCTTTGATAAAAGATCCACAATTTCGGCTTTGGATATGGCATCTAAAGCGGTGGTAGGTTCATCAACTATGAGCACCTCAGGATCACAGGCCAAGGCCATGGCTATCATTACCTTCTGGCGCATTCCTCCGGAAAGCTGGTGGGGAAAATTATCAGCCACT
>JAQWCA010000144.1 GCA_028706065.1 Tepidanaerobacteraceae bacterium | reverse complement strand
CCCCCAGGTCGAATGCAAACCTTAGATATTATGAATATAGAAATAATAACTAATATTATTATGGTTGTTTTTACATAGCTATATTTCGTGATTGTTCCTCCTTTTGGTTTTACTTCTGATATTAAGCCTTTCCAAACATATTAGAAATACCTATATTTTATTTACTTTTAGTTTAATTCTTCAAAGGTTCGAAAAATCCTTCCACTTGCTAACTCATTTATCTCTAATGTAAGATTCATATTTCAGAGCACCCCTTGCTTTATACTGATTTTAACCGTTAGGTATTTAAAACTTATATATAACAGTTCATTGTAGTAACCTCTTTTTTGTGTTTAGAAAAAAGACATTCAATAATAATGAATGTCTTTTTATTTCATATAATGAATAAAAATTCCGCTTTGCAGTTTAGGTTCAAACCAAGTTGATTTTGGCGGCATTACACGACCTTTATCAGCAATTTTCATAAGATCTTGTATAGGTGTATGAAACAATGAAAAGGCTACCTTCATTTCACCACTATCTACCAGATTCTCTAATTCTTGCAATCCTTTTACTCCACCAATAAAATCAATTCGATTGTCTGTCCTGGGATCAGTTATACCAAATATAGATGAAATAACTAGGTTTTGCAATATGGAGACATCAAGACTATCTACTGGATCATTTTCGTCAAAGCTGTTTTGTTTAGCTTTAAATCCATACCATTTGCCGTTCATGTACATACCGTAAAAATGCCGGTTCTTTGGTCGATATTGTTCTTTTCCCTCATAAACCATCAGAAAATTTTCCTTTATTCTTTCTAGTAAAGATTCTTCGTCAAGACCATTTAAATCCTTAATTACACGATTATATTCGAGTATTGTTAACTGTGTATCAGGGAAAACTACAGAAAGAAAAAAATTATACTCTTCAGTACCTTTATAGTTGGGATTGGCCAATCTTTTCATATTACCCACCTTAACTGCTGCTGCTGCCCTATGGTGGCCGTCAGCTATATAAAGTGACTCCACATGAGAAAATAAGCTTACAATTATATTGATAACTTTTTCATCGTCAATAACCCATACGGTTTGAGAAACTTTATCATCTGAAATAAAATCATAAATTGGTGTATGAGTTGAAGTCCATTCATCGATTAGTTTTGTTATCTGGTAGTTTTCACGGTATGTCATCAATATTGGTCCAGTATGAGCATTGGTACAATTTACATGATTTACCCTGTCTTTTTCTTTTTCCGGCAAGGTATGTTCGTGTTTCTTTATGACATCTTGGATATAATCATCGATTGATGTACAAGCCACAATACCCTTTTGTATTTTGTTTAGCCTATTTAATTGATATATGTATAAGCATGGCCGCTCATCTTGCAAGTATACCTTGTTCTCAATCATTTTCGATAATGCTTCGCTGGCCTTATCATATACTCTTTCATCATAGGGATTTATAGGCTCCTTAAAATTAATTTCAGGCCTATCAACATGTAAAAAAGAATTTTTATTACCTTTGACAATTTTTCTGGCTTCTTGCGTATTAACCACATCATATGGCATAGCTGCAACTTGTGATACTAATTTCGGAAACGGTCTTAAAGCTCTAAAAGGTTTTATTGTCGCCATTTTCTTCCTCCAGTATTCTGATTTTTTCTTAATATACAATGTCAATGTTCTTTCAATTACACATGTGCTCCCCATGATGCATTATACTATAGTGTTTAAGATTTTTCCACTGCTAGACCCTTCATCACAAACAAAAAAGGCCGGTCCAAACCGGCACTTTTTGTAATGTTTTTTAGTATAGATGACAAGCAACAAAATGCTCGAAACCTATATCTTTTAATACTGGTTCTTGCTGACTACAAATAGGCTTGGCATATTGACATCGAGTACTAAATCGACAACCTTTGGGCGGATTAATCGGTGTAGGTACATCACCTTCCAAAATAATTCTTTCCCTTTTTATTTCAGGATCTGGAATGGGTATGGCAGAAAGCAGTGCTTGGGTATACGGATGTAAAGGTTTTCGATAAAGAGTGTTTTTTTCTGATATTTCTACGACTTTACCAAGATACATAACTGAAATTCTATCACTTATGTGTTTAACCACACTCAAGTCATGGGATATAAATAAATAAGTTAGTTCGTATTTTTGCTGGAGTTCCTGCATCAGGTTTAGCACTTGAGATCTAACTGAGACGTCAAGCGCAGAAACGGGTTCGTCACATATAATAAGTTCAGGGTCAACTGCTAATGCCCTAGCTATTCCGATCCTTTGCCGCTGACCACCGGAAAATTCATGGGGATAGCGCCTTATATGTTGTGTGCCGAGGCCGACAATGTTTAAAAGTTCTAATACTTTTTCTTCTCTCTTATGGCCCTTGGCAAGATTATAAATATCCATAGGTTCACCAATAATATCTCCCACTGTCATTCGGGGGTTTAATGAGGCATAGGGGTCCTGAAATATTATTTGCATTTTTTTTCGAAGTTCTCGCATCTGTTCTCTTCTAAGTTTTAGTATGTTTTTGCCCTCATATTTAATTTCACCATTGGTAGCATCTATAAGTCTTAGTATTACTCGGCCCAGAGTTGACTTGCCACAGCCACTTTCACCTACTAATCCTAAGGTTTCCCCTCGTTTTATATAAAGGTCAACACCGTCAACAGCTTTTACACTGCCTATTGTTTTACGAAACAAACCGCCAGTGATTGGAAAGTATTTTTTTAGATCTTTAACTTCTAATAACTTTTCTTGGTTATACTCCATTAATTGCCGCCCCCTTTCCAGTTACTGCTGTATTTCCAGCAGCGAACTTGATGACCGTTGGTGACGACTAGTTCGGGTTCTCTATTTGAACATATTTCCTTGGCTTCTGGACAACGTGGATGGAAACGGCAACCCTTAGGCATATCAAAGGGGTTGGGTACTGTCCCTTCTATGACATATAGTTTTTCCTTTGGCTGGTCAAGCCGGGGAATTGAACCCATTAGACCGATAGTGTAAGGATGTTTAGGTTCTTTGAAAACGGTCCTGACGTCAGCATATTCCACAACTTTACCTGCATACATCACCATTACATTTTCTGCCATCTCAGCTATGACACCTAGGTCATGGGTAATGAGCATGATTGCAGTGCCAAGTCTCTCTTTCAAGTCTTTCATTAATTCTAATATCTGAGCTTGAATGGTAACATCTAAGGCAGTTGTGGGTTCATCAGCTATAAGCAATGATGGGTTGCAAGAAAGAGCCATGGCTATCATTATCCGTTGTCGCATTCCACCACTCATTTGATGGGGAAAATCATTTACTCTTTTTTCTGCTGATGGAATACCAACCAGATTTAGCATTTCTATTGTTTTGTCTATGGCCTCTTTTTTGCTCAATCCCTGATGCAGTTCTATGGCTTCGGCAATTTGCTCACCTATGGTGAAAACCGGATTCAATGATGTCATAGGTTCTTGGAATATCATGGAGATATCGTTTCCTCGGATTTTCCGCATTTCTGACTCGGTTTTGTTTAAAATGTTTTCTCCTCGGAAAAATATTTCCCCATCCACAATTTTACCCGGAGGATTGGGAACAAGCCGCAAAAGAGACAGTGAAGTAACGCTCTTACCGCATCCGGACTCACCAACTATACCTAATGTTTCACCTTTTTGAATTTGAAAATCTACTCCGTCAACAGCTGGAACTATGCCATCTTCAGTATAAAAATAGGTTTTTAGGTTCTTTACTTCTACTAAATTATCAGACATGCTGTCCCTCCTCACTGCTTAAGCCGGGGATCAAGAGCATCCCTCAGACCATCGCCAAAAAGATTAAATCCTAAAACAAGAGCCATTATAGCCAATCCCGGGAAAACCGACCACCACCACTGCCCTGAGATGAAATATTGCTTTCCTTCGCTAATCATATATCCCCAAGCAGGTTTAGGCGGCTGAATTCCAAAACCCAGAAAACTAAGAGAAGATTCCAACATAATTGTACTGCCAATTTGAAGTGTAGCCTGAACTATGATGGGAGCCAAAATATTCGGCAAAATATGCCTAAATATAATTTTACTGTCATTGCCACCTATAGCTGTGGCGGCTTCCACATACTCCATTTCTTTTATCTGAATAACTTGGCCTCGGGCAACCCTTGCAAATGACGCCCATGATATAATACCTATCGACATATAGAGAAGCGGTAAACTAGGTGGTAAATAAGCTACTAATGCCAAAACAAAAAGCAGAAACGGGAAAGCAAATATAACGTTAGTAAGCCAGCTTATAATATCATCAACAAATCCGCCATAATACCCCGCAAGGCTTCCAAGTACAACACCAATTACCACAGACATGGCTGTTGCGGCAAATCCTATTTGAAGAGAAATCCTTGCACCATAAACTACTCGGGTGTAGAGATCTCTACCGTACACATCAGTACCAAACCAATATTTTGAACTGGGCGGTGCAAGTTTCACGGATGCTCCCTCTGTCCATATAAATTGTTCGTTAGGGTCATACTTGGTAATATACGGAGCAAAAATCGCTGCCAAACAAATGATTATAACAAGCCACATGCCAAACATGGCCAATTTATTTCTTTTAAGCCTAATCCACCCATCCATCCATAAACTGCGACCTTCCTTCTGTCGCTTTACATTTTTTGCTTTTGTATTCATTACTGTTTTTGTTTCCATGACTTATCCCCCCAATCAATCATACTTTATTCTTGGATCAAACAGCGGATAGGATAGGTCCACTATAAGATTGGCTACAACAAAAATAAATGCCATAAATAAAACTACTCCACGAATAACCGGAAAATCCCGGTTTATTAAAGCTTCTATACTGAGCCGCCCTAAACCTGGCAATGAAAATATCTGCTCTGTAATAACGACACCGCTCAAAAGGCTTGCAACTTCAATGCCTATAATAGTAACAACCGGAATCATGGCATTGCGTAGGGCATGTTTCATGACTACAACTCTCTCAACTACACCTTTTGCTCGAGCAGTCCTGATATAATCCTGACGAATAATCTCCAACATACTCGAACGGGTAAGCCTTGCAATGAGAGCTGCGGGCCTAAGACCTAAGACAATTGATGGAAGTATATAATAAATTAGTTCACCGTTTCCGGTGCCGGTGCCGGGAATCCATCCCAAAACTACGCAAAAAAGCAC
>JAQWCA010000008.1 GCA_028706065.1 Tepidanaerobacteraceae bacterium | reverse complement strand
TAGAAACAAAATAACCAGTTATGGCAAGGCCCAACGCTGCAAACTTTTTACCCGTTATTTTAAAATAAAATTCCCCATTGTTTCTGCAGCTCCGCATCTCTCAAAAGTGCTCTAAGAATGGTGCCCAAAGCAATAACTATGCCGATGCTTGATACGATATTTCCTAATCCAGTAGTTAAAGCATCAAGCATTGCAACCGTATGCATAAGAGAAATAAAGCTGAAAATAAAAGACGACAGTATTAACGAAAAAAATGGGTGAACTTTAACTACATCCGTTAACCCACCGCCTCAAAACTTGAAAGCCAAATATGGCCCACTTCTCCTGCCATATCGTTTGTACCTGTGTAATGGCAACCACTTGGAATAATCCCAGCGCCAAGGCCTGTGCTAAAGGTCATAAAAATCATGTTTGCCTTTTACTGCACCTAATCTCTATTCGCCCAAAATACAAGCAATTGTATTATTGAACAAAAATGCAAATAAACGAATAATTTGGAACCGTCCCTAAATATTCATTATAATTTGACAATATTTCGAAAATATGCTATCCTAAGATGAGAAGTGGGTACCTGTTTCGTTAAACCAAATCCAAAATACTGATATATTATAAAGCGCTGTATTAGGGCTATGGGTATCCATAGCCCTAATTATATACCTTTTTTTACTTTTCAGGAGATAGTTATCCAGCAGCATTTCTTGTGGCATATCAATTTTATACACCGCTTGGATGCGGAATGGAGGTTTTTATGAAAATTGCAATATTGATAGACGGACCCCGAACAGGTCATTTTCCTGGGGAAGAAGCTTCCAGTGAAGATTTACATAAGGAAAGGGCGGTACAATGCATAAAAGACGTAATTTCAACGCGATATAAATGTATAATATTAAAGGCAGATTATGATATATTGACGAAACTGAAGAGGGAAAAGATCGACCTAGCCTTTAATTTATGCAATGGAATTCGGGGGAGAACTAGGTTGGCACAAATTCCAGCTCTCCTTGAGTTTGCCGGAATACCGTATACGAGCTCTTCGATTTTAGGACATACCCTAGCTATCAATAAACATTATGCTTGTAAAATATTCAAGGAAGCCGGTCTACCTACCCCAAGATTCGCATCGATTTATAACTTGGAAGAATTGGAGCAAATACAAGTCACGAGTTTCCCAGTTTTGGTAAAACCCTGCGACGAGGGTTCCGGAAGGGGCATACATCAAGATAGTTTAGTGTATGACATGGATTCATTGGTAGCAAAAGTAAGAAAAGGGCTGAAAACATACAATCCACCAATTCTTGTTACCGAATACATAAAGGGTCGGGAGTTTACCGTAGGGATTTTGGGGAACGGAGATAGTCTGGAGGCATTGCCCATTTTGGAAATTTGTTTTGAGGGTCTTCCAAAGAACTTAGCTAAGTTTTATAGTTTTGAAGTAAAAACTCGGTATGAAGACCATACTGTTTTCAAGTGCCCTGCTCCTTTGAATGAGAAATTGCGAAATGAAATCATTCGCACAGCTAAAAGGGCTTATAAAGCCTTGAATATGCGAGATTATGCCCGAGTTGATATAAGACTGAAGGGTAATACCCCATATATTTTAGAAATAAACTCATTACCGGGATTACAAAAGGGCTACAGTGATATTACAAAGATGGTGAATGCCTGTAGCTTAAAGTATGATGGACTTATCTTCAAAATTATCCATAATGCAATTAAACGATATAATTTAACCGGGATAGAAACTAAAGTGGGTTAAAAAACACACATCTGTAATAGTATATTTTTTTGCCCCAACAATTCCTTTGCAAGGTGTTTTTCCAGTGATTCTTTACTTCCATAAAGTTGAAATGGAGCATCATATGGGAATTTTTATTCCCATATGATGCAAGTTTCTTATGTTTATTTTGATTAAACTATTAAACTAATGATGGATGAATCTTTTATATATAGGATAACGCGACAGATTGTTGACTGTAGCTGTATAATTGTATATATAGGATCAGTCTCCCCCCAACAGGTTTTTCAAGCCAATCCCGCCTAAAAGGTTAGCTTCGCCCTTGCTTTTTCCACCACCCTTCTTTCCGGCTGCATAAATACGGTTCGCCACACGGCTAAAGGGAAGGGATTGAAGCCAGATGTATCCCGATCCCCCAAGAGTGGCCAAAAACAGACCCTCTCCTCCGAAAATAGCACTCTGTAGATTGCTCGCAAATGTTACATCATAGTCTATCCCTGCTGTCATAGCAACGAGGCAGCCGGTATCCAGTTTAATAACTTCTCCGGCCTGGAGTTCCTTTTTTATAATGGTTCCGCCGGCATGGAGAAATGCCAGACCGTCCCCTACCAGCCTCTGCATGATGAAGCCTTCTCCCCCGAACAAACCGGCTCCCAACTTCTTCTGGAAAGCTATTTCAATTGCAATACCCTTGGCAGCACATAGAAATGCATCCCGTTGACAGATAAGCTGCCCATCACAATCGGTAAGGTCAAGGGGAATGACTTTACCCGGATAAGGTGCGGCAAACGCTACAGCCTTTTTACCAGAACCCCGGTTGGTAAAGGTGGTCATAAACAGGTTTTCCCCTGTAATGACCCGTTTTCCGGCTCCCATAACCTTATCCATAAACCCTTTGCCCTTATCTCTGTCTGAGCCATCACCAAATACTGTATCCGATTGTATGGCACTGTCCATATACATCATGGCCCCTGCTTCTGCAACTACAGTTTCTCCCGGATCAAGGCTTATCTCCACAAACTGCATGTCATCTCCATATATCTGGAAATCTATTTCATGAGCTCTTCGCATTAATAACTCCTCCTCTCTTTAATAATGAAACCCTCTTAGGTTTAATAAGAAATCCAAAAGGTTGCGGATATCATATATAACCCTTTTAATATGACGACTGAGATATTCAGGTAAAGAAGGACTGCTTATTAATGTTATGCAGTCCTTCAATTTCATGTATGGATGTTTCGTAAGGTTTCCATAGATTAGTAATTGCTGATTTATATTTTATTTTTTAATTCTTTGAGACTATTACAACTGCCTTATATTCGTTGTTCCACTCTACAACATACCCGATGCTTTCCAATAAAGCCCGAAGGGGCAATAAAGTCCGGGCACTTATTACCACTGGAGCGACATCCAAGGTTTGAGGCACGCCATTGACAAGATATTCCTGCCGGCCAATCCACATAATAATATTGGTATTGTTTACATCAAGGGTAACTTTTTGTTCTGTCTGATCCCACCCTACTGTACCACCCAGAGACTCAATAATGGCCCTTATGGGTAGAATGGTTCTTCCGTTTAAAATAATAGGCTTTGTGCCATATCCGGGGTCAATATCTTTTTCAACACCGTTTACGTACATTTTGGAATTATCAATTTGAAGTATAATAGTTGTGCTGGGTGCTGCCGGAAGTCCCGGTGTAGTCGGTTTGAGCTCCGAAAGCTTGCCGGGTGCTTGCGGAATGGTAACAGGAATTTGACCGGGTACAGTTCCTGGAACGGGTATCGGGGTACCAATGTCCGGTTTTACCTCATATACGGTTTTTATTTCCGCATCGGAAAGGGCACGGTTATAGATCCTGAGTTCATCAATAATACCCTTGTAGAATATCCCGTCAACACTATCCATACCAATGGCTAGATTTTGGTCATTGCATAGCATTGTAGTTAAATACTCGGTTTCTAATGGAGTATCTGAAAGAACACCGTTTTTATAAAATCTCGTATGCTTTCCATCCCATGTAACAGCTACATGTGTCCAGTTTTTGGTTTCTGCAATGGCGTCAGAAACATGTTCTGCACTATCACTTTGGCTTTCGTCGATCAAGTTTATTTCAGGATTATTCGCGCCTAAACCTAAAAAGTATCTGTAGGGTGTCTCGTAGAAGTCATCGGTTTCACCTTTGCAAAGGATTGGTGTTCTGATACCTTCGCCTAAGGGCTCTTCTTTGTAAAGCCATGCACAAAAAGTAAGGGCATTGGGAAGATCCAGGGAATTACTGTCTTTTACATCTACATAACCCGCACCGTCAAATTTTGCACCTTTTCCAACCTTCCCGTCTACAAAAATCACATTACCTATGGAGCTACCATTGTTGCCGTTGCCTGATAAATCATTGAAATTGCTTTCAAAAGCATAGTATGCCATAAGCCCTTGGGGAACGGCGACTGTTGATGTCGAGGTCGGTAGAGATTGGGGCTGGGCTGGGGG
The DNA here is from genome assembly GCA_028706065.1 of Tepidanaerobacteraceae bacterium. GTDB lineage: Bacteria > Bacillota > Thermosediminibacteria > Thermosediminibacterales > Tepidanaerobacteraceae > JAQWCA01. Next base: position 17,313 of record JAQWCA010000008.1, on the reverse strand, counting down.
AGTAGGCGGTTTAATTTCGGCCAAAGCTTTAACCTCCACATCTGAAATGGCTTTGTTGTAAATCCTCAAATCATCCATAATCCCATGGTAAAAATTCCCATCAACACTATCCGCACCGATAAGTAGGTTATGATCATTGGAATAAATATTACTTATTTCGGTTCTTATGACAGTGGAAACAGCACCATTTTCGAAAAATGTAGCTCTGGTCCCGTCCCATGTTACTGCTAAATGTGTCCAGTTTTGGGTTGGAACCGTTGCGTTGGAACTATGTTCGGCACTATCGCTTTGATTCTCATCAATTAAGCATATCTCAGCATTAGTCGAACCTAAACCTAAAAAGAGCCTGTAAGGTGATTCCCATAGGTCATCGGATTCTCCTTTACATAAGATAGGCATTCTAACTCCATCATCCATGGGTTTTTCCCGGTATAGCCACACAGAAAAACTAAATGCATCGCTAAGGTCCAGATTATTACTGTCATTTACTTGGATATAACTGCTACCGTCAAACTTGGCACCTTTCCCAACCTTACCATCAACAAAGGTCACATTACCTACAGAGCTGCCATCATTCCCGTTCTCTGAAGAATCTTTAAAATCCCCGTCAAAAGTATAATGGACAACCAAGCCTGTTTCCACTCCTTCAGAATAAGAAACTTTAACAGCAAAAATACTCACAAAAGTGAAGACAAACAACATTGAAATAACAAATACTCTCTTGTAATTCAAAACTCTTACCTCCTTTTAAATTTTGGCACCGGATATTTAACTCTTTATGTTTTGGCCTATACTTAACTTCACAAATTGTCTCGTGTTATCCGTGACTTGCAATTATTAATTTGCAATTCTTTTATAGCGGGGTCCCAACTCTTTTGTATGCGGCACTCATGTTTACAGTTTCTTCTCAGCGAACCCAAGTTCTTAAGTACTCATCCTATTTTCACACGATATTGCGTCTTTTGAATAAAAGAGAACCGTCCCTAAATATTCGTTTTGGCAACTACAATGCTGAGACTTTTGCTTTCTATTTCATATGTCAGTTGAACCTGTATACTTCTTTCATTTAAACCAACATAAGATATGGCTTCATCTGAGTTCATCTCAAAGACATCCTCAGGGAAATCATTTTTAATATTTTTAAGGTATTTTTCGAAATCTTGTTGCTCTACACTCTCTATAAACATCACTACACTCTCTTCAGTGCTCATTGCGCTTTCAATCTTGCCACCTTTAAACTCCGGTATGTTTTGGATTAAATCGCTTTTTGGCCACTCGCCACCCCCCAAGGTAAGCTTGGAACCGTCCTCACCCTTGATCGTCACTTGATCTCCATCAACATCAACTTTTTGACCTGTTGCACCTTCTATGATCTTTTCACCGATTGCCTCACCAATCTTGTTTTCAATCTTTTTTTTCACACCACAACTGGACACTGAAAGGATTAATACAAACACAAGGAACAGTATTAATACTTTTTTCATGGCACACCTCCTTTTTTTATTTGACTATTTAAGAATGTCATATTTTCCGATAATAGGTAATCTCTTTGATTTACCACCGAAACCATTTATCAAGCCCATAATTCCCAATATCAATGTGCCAATGGCAAAAATCGGCATGATTATCCATCCGATTACAGGTATGATTCCCAGTATTATATTACCTGCAATGGCTACAATAACAAGAATAAGTGCCTGATTTGCATGAAATTTAGCATACCGTGATTCGGGGCATGTGATAAGCGGCAGGAAAAAAAGCAGATACGCAAGCCCTGCCATAGTCTTGTTTTTTTCAACATCCGCTGGGTCAAAATCGGTCTGAGGTTCCATGTCTTGAAAGTTTAAATTTTGATCTGTCATTTCTTGTTCCTCCATTCTTTTTTATTTATGTCTTTGTATTCAATTTATACATTTATTTTTCGATTGTAATCCCCCTCAGGGTGATAATACCCAAAATACAAGGGGTGATTTTGGGGTGATTTTCTGGAAAGTTTAATAAATATACTGATATAATTATAAAGCGGCATATGTTATAATATAGGAGAATATTTTTTATTATTAATACAATATAAATATTTCATTACTTATTGAGAAATCGTTATGGTAAATTTAAACCAGATACTCATAGTCATCATGTATGATTAAAATATCGGGGGAATAGTGATGAAAAAAACCATTGGTATCATAGTTTTATTAATTCTAGTAAGCAGTTGGCTTTTAACCGGCTGTCAGAACGAGAACAGCCTAAGCCCAAGGAATCCGGTGACCCTCACAGTGTGGCATAATTATGGTGGCCAGATGAAAAATACCATGGATGAAATGGTGGATGAATTTAACGCCACTGTTGGAGCTGAAAAGGGGATTATTCTAAGCGTTACTTCTATATCTGGTTCCGATACGCTGCATGAAAAGCTGACTATGGCGGCAAAAGGCGATCCTGGCGCACCACAGCTCCCTGATATTACCACTGCTTACCCCAAAACCGCACTTACTCTTGCTCAAGAAGGTTTACTTGCCGATATCGGGGAGCAGTTCACCCAGGAAGAACTTTCCGCTTATGTGCCCCAATTTTTAGAGGAAGGGCGGCTAATGAACGGTAAGCTCTATGTATTTCCCATCGCAAAATCTACCGAAGTTTTATTTGTAAACAAGACAATCTTTAATAGATTTGCAAAAGATATGGGTGTTAGTTTTAAGGATTTGAAAACCTTTGAGGGAATTGTAAAAGTAGCCGGTAAATATTATGAATGGTCTGATAAGCAAACTCCCGATATAAAAAATGATGGTAAAACATTTTTTATGCCGGATTCGCTATTTAATTTTGTGCTGGTCGGATGCGAGCAAATGGGCGATGACTTTGTAAGGGATAATAGGCTTGATTTTTCTATCCAGGCATTCTCTAAGGTATGGGATTGTTTTTATGAGCCAGCAGTCCGGGGCCATGTGGCTATTTTTGATGGATACAGTTCAGATTTGGCGAAAACTGGAGATGTTGTATGTAATACGGGCTCCACCGCAGGAGTGCTATTTTTACCGTCCGTTGTTACATATGCTGATAATACAACTGAACCTACCGATTATGCGATAATGTCTTACCCTGTCTTTGAGGGCGGTAAAAAAATTGCCATACAGCGTGGTGGCGGTATATGTTGTATTAAATCTACAAAGGAAAAGGAGTATGCCGCTGGTATCTTCCTTAAATGGTTTACCGAGCCGAAGCAAAATCTGAGATTTTTATCTTCCACAGGTTATCTGCCCGTAACGGTGAAAGCCTTTGGAGATGTTATGACAAAGGAAATTGATAATGTATCTGATGTAAATATAAAAAAAATCCTCAGCACAGCTATTGAAATGCAAAAGGAATATGACTTTTATATCCCGCCGCTTTTTGACGATTTTGATAAACTACAAAAGGAATATGAAAGCAGATTGAAACAAATTGCAGCAGAGTCAAGGGAGGAATATCAAAAGCTCCTGGATAGTAAAGATGCAAATACCGCTTTTCAAATGGTGTCTGAAGGTGTATTTGATAATTTTATAAGCAGAAGTTTTCAGTAGCGATTAACTATCGTACATAGTAGTATAATGTGGGTGAACAAAATTGCTTGATAAAGTAGGACTAAATCAAATAAAACAAATTCTTATTAAAAAAACAGGCACATTGGGACGATCAATGCGCCTTAGACTCTTTCTTTTTTTAGTTGTCCTTGTTATTACTATGATGCTTGGAATTATCGCTATTCTTTTTTTTACCGGAACATTTACGGCCGGAATAGATGAAAGTGCAAAATTACTTGAAAAGGAGCTTAGCCTTACTTATAATTATGTTTCTGAACAATACGGCCAGCTTTCGGTTCAGGCGGTAGAGCTATCAAAGGACTTATCCAAAAGTATTGAAAAAAAGCTGCATGACCTTCGACTTAATGTAACAGATTTGCAAAGTCATCCCAAGATTCTGGAAGATCTGATTGCAGGTGAATATCAGCGGATTTTGTTTTCACTACAAAAATCTAAAAGCAGTGGCGTATTTCTAATATTAAACGCAACAGTAAATGCCAAACTTGAAAATGCTGAGAACTCCAGAGTGGGACTGTTTATAAAAAACATGGAGCCCAATATCTTAAGCTCATCCTCTCCCACAATCATCATTCTGCGCGGTTTCCCTAATATTGCACGTAAAAATTCCCTGCCGCTTCACGCCCAGTGGAGTATGGAGTTTGACATCAATGATGCATCATATTACCATCTTCCAATGAAACAGGCAACTAAACAAGCACTTCCGTTGTCACGGCTTTACTATTGGAGTTCTGCTTTGATTTTACCGGGAACCAGCGAGGAAGTTATGCTATGTTCTGTTCCGTTAATTGACTCTAAAGGAAATGTGTTTGGAGTTTGTGGCCTTGAGGTAAGTGCCATGCTTTTTAAATTGGCATATATGCCGGATGGCTCTACATTCTCTCGTACATTTTGTATGTTAGCACCGATCTCGAATAATGTTTTTTATACTTCAAAAGCCATGTTTTCCGGGGGGTATTCCGCACAGAATATTGCTATAAACAATGAATCTTTGAATATTGAAAAAAACCGCAATTCCTTTTATACATATAAGCAAGAAAATGGAATCTCTTTTGTAGGATTTCACAGGCCTGTTCGGCTGTACCCGGAAGACTCCGCCTTTTCCGGTGAAAAATGGGCTTTGGCACTAATGATGCCGGCAGACGACATTAAACACTCCTTAACTCGCTTCAACTTGCAGTTGGCTCTAATGTTTTCCTTGCTTATGATCTTAGGTGCCATAATATCGTTTTTCTTGAGTAAGCAGTATCTAAAGCCGATAATCAATAGCATAGATATGATCAAGTCAAAAGGTTTAGACGAAACACTAAAAACTAATATTCCCGAAATAGATGATCTGATTGAGTTTCTCTCTTCGCGCAGTGAGAAGTTGCATGAAAAATCGGAAGAAAGAGAACTGCCATCGGCGGTGTTGCGTGAGTTTTTAAAAAATACAAGAACTCTTTCCCCGGCCGAACGGGCAGTCTTCGATCTCTATGTGCAGGGATATAATGCAAAAGAGATTGCAGAAATATTATGTCTCAGCATTAATACCATTAAAACCCATAATAAGCGTATTTATATGAAACTGAATGTTGCTTCACGAAGGGAATTACTTTTATATGTTCAAATGCTGAAAGAGACCGGTAAGGAGTTTTGCTGATTATAAATGTATTCAAAAAAACGTCAGCTTATGCTAACGCTTTTATTTTCATTTTTTATGCTGTTTTTTAGTTTCCCTCGAACTATCAGTCTTTTTTCAGTGCTGCCTAAAGGATGACATGTAGTCAATGTCAGTGCAGTATATTCGCAAGGTTCAATGACGCTCCAATCATATTTTGAAACCACAAAGGTTTCCTTTACCTCATAAATATACTCAACCTCATTAAAGCTTAAGTTCATTAAATCCCCCGGTTTTAATGTATCGAGCTTTAAAAACCAGGATCCATGACAGTTGCGATGACCTGCTATAGCGGTATTCCCTTTCCCCGGCAATGCAGATTTTTCATACCAACCCACTCCTTTTTTAAGGGCATTGGCTGAAGTCCCTTTTACCACGGCCACTGATAATTTTAGAGCAGGTATCTCAAGAAGGGCACCGGGAAAATCCTCCTTCATTGACGTATTGTCCTTTATATTCTTTTTAAGTATTACTACTTCTTCCTCTTCAGGCTTGTCTGTGCCAGATTTTATCGTTTGTTCATTGGGTATATCATTGTTACTATTTAGCAACATCTCCTCTTGTAATTTAGCCTGTTCATTTATTGAGTAAAGGTATGAGAGAAAGGGGTAAAGCGCAAGCAATACCCCTATTATAATCAGCAAGTAACTTATTATGTTCAGTTTTATATTTTTATGGGCTGAATTGTTTCCACGAATTTTTTTCATGGTTGAATCTCCCTGAGATTTTCTATGACTTACGTCTTGTAACCAATCCTATACCAGCCAGTGTTATTCCCGAAAGTATCAGAGCTATGGGATTGCCACCGGTTTTGGGCAATTCCTTTGGCGGCGCAGCCGGTACCGGTTCTTCCGGAACAACTATTTCTACAGGATATTCCGGTTTCTCAGGTGTCGGAGGTCCCTCAGGAATAGGTTCTTCAGGAACTTCTATAGCTTCTTCAGGTTCTTCAGGTTCTTCAGGCTTCTTTGGTTTCTTCGGCTTATCAGGTTTATCGTTATCTTTACCGTCATCGCTATCTTTATAAACGTTTACACTTGCATCGTCTTTATCAGTTACACAAGCTCCTTCATTATAGTAGCCCTTGACTTCTGCATTGTTAACTAATGTGCCTATTGTCCTTGTTGTATATTCTTTTGTAATTGTTACTTCTTGGCCTTCTTCTAAATCACCAATTTCAATAGTTTCATCAAGCTTGTCGTCATAAAGGGTTACATCGAATAAAGGTAAATCACCGGTATTTTTGACAACAAATGTATATGTTACTTTCCCGCCGACTTTTATCCTTGTGGGCGATGCGGTCTTTGTAAGGGACATGCCGGGTTTTGGCGTTGGTGGATGCTCTGGATTGTAGATATTAGTTATCAAGATAAACTTGATATAATCGTCCTTTACAGGTGCAGTTTCTTCATTAAGGATTATTTCAAGTCCACCTTCAGGTATATCAGTAGTATGGTAATCTTCTCTTGTAGCTTCAGTTAAATAATAGGTCCCAGCCGGTCTGTATGCAAATTGTGCTATACCATCTTCATCTGTTGTAACAGTTTCAGTATAATCTGTTCTATCTGTTAATGTAAATGTAAAGCCTTTCGGGCTGTATAAACCTGATGAATTCATTACTGATACGCTGTTTCTCAGAGGTAAATAATCTGAAACCATTTTTTGAACCCATATAGCACCTTGCCAATCAGGGTCTTCTGGCTTTTTGTAATTTTTAATCTCCAATTTTATCAATGAATTTTCGGCATCTATTGTTACTTCATGTACTGTAAGATCTAATATATATCCTACCGGTGCCTCTGTTTCTGCTACTGTATAATCACCATAAGGTAAGTCTTTTGATGTAGCTATTCCGCCTTCACCTGTTGTCAAAGTATCCACTACTTCCCCGTCGCTGTCTTTTATTATAAATTCCGCCCCGGCTAAAGGTTGTCCTGGAGTTTCGCTATTATTCATAGTGTAATACACTGGTATATCTTCTACGGCTGTTTTAATGATTTTTATTTTCCCTAATTCGGGATCCGTTACACCATTTTTAGTTATCAATACTGTCGCTTGAGCTTCATCGGTTATGGTCTGATTGTCATACTTGCCTGTCACTGTTGCCACATTAGTCAACGTACCTTCTTGGGCAGCTGTAACCGTTGCTGTAGCTGTCATTGTTGCTCCAGCCGCTAATGTGGTTGGGCTTAGGGAAATAGAACCTATTTTATCGTCTGTTAATGTGATATTGGTTAATTCTACATCACCATCATTTTCTATTGTATATGTGTAGGTGATTGTATCTCCTACTTTGACCGCTGTTGGCGATGCAGTCTTTGTCAGGGATACACTAGGTTTTGGTGTTGGTTCTTCAAAGTTTCCAAAATTTTTGTCTTCATATACTAAACCTGATAGTGTTGTTATTGTATAGCTTGCATATTGAGTTGTTCTCGTCCATCCATCTTCTTCTTTTTCAGATACAATGTATGTTCCCGGTGCTATGCCTGAGAACTCATAGTAACCATCTTCATCTGTTGTAATTGATACTTGTTCACCTTGATCAGGTTTTAAATAAATCGTCCAGTCTTTAATGCCCAATTCGCCATCATCCCAGTTACCATCTCCATTTAAGTCATTAAATTTGTAACCGCTGATTATGGTAGAATCCTTAGGAGGAATTAATTCTTTAGAATTTACAGGAACTGTATCAGTTCCCCCACCTCTACCAACGTGGAATGCACCCGGCCATTGACGTGCATTATCGCTAATGTGACCTTTGAAATAGATTGTGAAATCTCCTATTGCTTTTAACATATCTTTTTTATTAATAGTAATGGTGTATGTCATTTTTTTGTTATCCTTACTAATACTTTTATCTGATATGGTGAAAACTCCTGAATCACCAGCTTCATAAACTGCACCGGTTACTGTTAGATTGAAATTTTTTGCTTCCGTATATGCCTTTATATTACTATTTTTGTCTTTCATGTAATCAAATGTAATATCGATACTTTTGGGATCACCATCAAACCCTTCAAAATCCAGACGAAAATCAACCCAGTCCCCTTCACGATAACCCTTTAAATGGCCTTGCTCCCATTGATTATTTTGTTTACTCCATCCCCTTAAGTCGAGTTTAGTCTTAGGAGAAGCATCACCCAAAGCCACCTGTGGAACCAGTAAACCAACCACCAATGACATGACTATGGCAATTAGTGTGATTTTGCCTAAAACAGTTTTTGTATTAAATTTTTTCATTTATAATAACCTCCTTTCATATGCTTTTTTAATTTATTGCTTCTTTGAAATTGATTTGAAATATTATCACCACCGTTTAAGAATGATGAAAAGAAATTTCCGGGAAATTTCTCACCTCCTGTTTAAATCAATATACTTCAAAAGAAATCGTGTTTTCCGAAAGATAGTAATTTTACAATGGTTTGTTTTTTAATCTTATTTTTAATATACATTGTACAAATTATAAATGGCGTTCATTAGAATTTCATTTCAATTTCACTTCAGTTTTATTTCAGTTTTTCTAACAAATTCTTATAAAAACAGTCCTTCCTTTTTATACGATATTATGCAGCAGTTGGGTTTCTGTTGCTGCTGGCAAGCTGATAAATATTTCGGTGCCTTTGTTTGGTGCTGTTTTTATTTCAAACTTCCCTTTGAGAAGTTGTATTCGCTCTCTCATGCCTATTAATCCAAATCCACTTCCTTGTTTTTGAAGCATTACCTTCTCCTTATCAAAACCGCATCCATCATCTTTTACGATGACATTTACACTGTTGGGCAGGAATTCTATTTTAACCATCACGTATTTCGCATTAGAGTGTTTTTTCACATTGGTCAGGGATTCCTGGATAACTCTAAACAGTGCCACCTCCAAGGAACTGTCGAGCCTGCGTTCACTGCCTGCTACAGCTACATCTGTATATATGCCGTATTCCTTTAAATATTCTTCTGTGTATCGCTTTATTGCGGGCACAAGGCCCAAATCATCCAGCACCATCGGGCGCAGGTCAAAAATTATTTTTCGGACATCCTGTAGGTTTTTTTGAACTAAATCTATAAGTCGATACAGTTCATCGCGAACTTTTGAAGGCTCCCTTTCCAGCAGCTTTATACAAAACTCAGCCCTCATCACCACATTGGCAAAGCTTTGAGCCGGTCCGTCGTGAATCTCTCTGGCCACCCGTTTTCGTTCCTCTTCTTGAGCCATGATTATATATGAACCCAATGCCTGCATTTGATGTGCAACCCCTATCTGTGAGCTGACGGTTTCAAGGTCATTATTCAAAAATTTTAATGCCATACTTACATTTGAAAGCATTTTTTCAGAATGCAGCAGCGTGCTTTGGAGGGTTTTTAAATTCAGTTCCAAAGTATCCCTCCTCAATCGCAACGATTTTTCCCTCTCCCGGAGTGTCAATAGTTCAATTTGTTTTTTATGCGCATCTTCATAGGCCTGCTTAATTTCCTCTTCACCAAAACTTTCAAACTCCTTACTAACTTCCATCAAATGCTTTCTTGCTTGAGTATACTCTGTTTCAAGAGTGTCAACCCGGTGGATGACATAGGTGATTTCACTTTTTATCTCTGTCAATTCTTTTTTCGCCTTTTCATATTCCTGGCGCAAATTTTCACCCATGTGATAAAATTCTTTCCTGCTCTGATCTACCTTTTGTATTATCCTACCAAGAAGTCTGTCGAGATCGCCGATGCTTATCAAAGTTCTTCACCCTTTGCATTCATATCTGTATTAAACTGTTTGGTCAAAGAAAGTAGTTTATCAACATTGCGGGATATTTGCCTTGCATTGGTGTTAATTTCCTTCAATTCTATATTAATATTGCTGGATTTATCCGAATTTATTCCCTGGTCTAACCCAGCTTTAACTGAACATTGATCTATAATATTTGATGCATATGCCATCTCATTTACACTGGAGCGTATCAGTTCAAATAAGATACCGATACGGTCACTCATTATATTGAAGGCATACGCTAAATTTCCAATTTCATCCTTGGTGCTAATTTTTAATCGGCCGGTAAAGTCACCAAGAGCTATCTTTTCTGTAACTTCAATTATTTCTTTTATCGGTTTTCCTACAGCCCTGATTATTATCAAACGGGTAACAACCAACCCGGCAAATACAGCCAGTAAAAAATATTTCAGTAAATCATATCCCAATTGCTTAAGATGCTGCTCCATGGGCCCAAGGTCTTCTACCAAGTACAGATACCCGATTATCTGACCCCATTCATCTTCAATTGGTGCAGTAAAAGCAAAACTGCTTCCATCACCCTTCTTGTTCTCTAATAATTGCATAACTGGCTTATCAATTTTAGTTCCATCGAATATGGGTCTGGTGTCTACAACCTGACCCATTACCTGGGGACCTGCATGGGCTACTACCTCTCTTGTTGCGTTGACAATAGTTGCCTGTCGAATGTAGGTATCCTCAGTAATTGATTTTAGAATTTTACTAAGTGATTGATAGTCACCACTATTCAGGTGTATAGCCGCAAAAGCTCTGATCGTTTTAACCGTAGCCCATCTGTGATTTTTGACACTTTCATAGTAAGTTTTTGAATCTTTCATATATACAGAAGATCCCACTGCAACCATTAATAAAATTATGAGCATGGTAATTGCCAGGCTGATTCTAAATGTCAGGGAAAAGCTGCCGTTTTTGGCTATTAAATTACGCACATCGTCACTCTCCCTTAATTATTTGAAGTTTATTGCCAACCTCAGTATCAGTTCGTCTACAGTATCCCGCCGGTAATTCCAGAACCTTTTGGGCATTTTTGATCAGCGGGCTTAAGCGAAAGGGCACTATAGAATGCAGTATATAAAGGACCCGGTTTTCGCCATCGAGAAAAACCGCATCGATGGGATATCTCATAAAAAACGTATGAATACTTGAACAGGGTTCCAGCAATAGTGCACTTCCTTCGGGGAGTGAGTCGGTCTTCATCAACCCTTTCAGCCTGCTCCAGAAGTTTGCAGCAACCTTCAAGTGTTCGGTGATGATTGTGTTATTATCTGCATTAATTACTTTCAAAAGCTTCACCGCCTATTTGGCAAATAACTTCATTATCTGTATAAAGGCTGGCCCCAATAAAACCACAAATAGTGTGGGAAAAATGCAGAACACCAGCGGAAAAAGCATTTTTATGGGTGCCTTCATGGCCATTTCTTCTATCCTTTGGCGCCGCTTGGTTCTGACATCTTTTGCCTGCAGGCGAAGGACATTCCCTATACTTACGCCCAATTGGTCCGCCAGAATCAGTGAGCCCACGAAGTTGGAAAAATCATCAACCCCAATTCTATCCGCCATTTCCCTTAAAGCATCCCTTCGAAGTTTACCCAACTTAATTTCCTGTAAAAGCAGCAAAAATTCATCCGCCAATACACCTTTAAACTTTTCCACCACTTTCATAAGGGCCCCGTCAAATCCTAACCCTGCTTCTACGCTGACTGTCAGAAAATCCAGGACATCGGGAAGTTGTTTTTCAATTTCTTCCTTTCGCCTGTTTATATTGGATGTGACTATAAAATCCGGTAAAAGCCAACCTATTATCAGCCCCAGCGCGCCTAACACCATGCTTTGAATACTTGACTTTCCCAACAAAGAAAATGCATACCAAAGCACCAGACCAGTTATACCTGCGAGTAAATATTTAATCACTATGAATTCCCTAGGTGCTAGATTCCCCGGATTTCCGGCTCTTATAAGCTTTTTAGATATGGTCTCCTCTTGGACGATAGGTAATGCCTTTGTCATTACGAACGACATCTGGGATAAAAGGGGTTTTATGGCCCGTTTGTAGAGTGGTGCCGAAAGCTCTTGCTGTCTTATGGGCACAGGTTTTTCTTCCCCCATGACAACCGTAACCCGTTTTTTCATCTTTATCCGTTCACCAAAAATCACCTGGTGTATTACAAGAGTGCCTGCAGTTACAGTCACAAAAGCTGCTGCAACAATCAATAATGTCATGGCAGGTACACCTCCTTATAAGCCGATGTTGACTATTCTTCTTATGATATATATCCCTATAAGTTCATTTAAAACCGCTACTGCCAGCATTATCTGCCCAATTTTATCGGTGAAAAGCTGCATAATATACTGTTTGTTAGTAAAGAACAGAAATACAGCCATGAATATGGGCAACATTTCAATTATCAAACCCGAAATCCGACCTTGAGCAGTAAGAGTTCTGATCTCCCTCTTCATACGGATGCGCTCCCTCAAAGTTTCCGATATATTATCCAGCACTTCGGCCAAATTGCCGCCTACCTGTCGTTGGATTAATACCGCTGTAACCACCAGGTCCAAGTCTTCGCTGTTGACTCGGGTGCTAAGATTTTGCAGAGCTTCTTCCGTAGATGTTCCCAGGTTTATTTCCCTGAAAGTGCGAGTAAATTCTTTTTTTATAGGGTCAGGCAGTTCCTTCCTAACCATATCCATAGCCTGAATAAAGCTAAACCCGGAGCGAAGGGAGTTGGACATAATTGTAAGAGCATCGCTTATCTGACCGTTGAAATTCATAAGCCGTCTTGACCTAGCATTATCAAGTATGAGAAAAGGTATGATTCCTGCAATAAGACCTGACAAAAGACCTGCTGTAATGTTCAAAGTGATAATGGTTATAAAAAACATTGCGGCAAGAACTACCGTAACCACCACAACTACGAACTCCTCACCCCTTAACAATATGTCTGCCTCTTCAAGCTTTTTGTCTACATACTTACCCAGGCGTCTTGCCACGAATATTCCTCCTGCCAGTGACAACAGTTTTCTCCATAGCTCCCTGGATTCAGTGCGTCTATCCTTAGAAAGTTTCCTTTTTACATCATCGGTGGTGATCTTTTTTGCCCGACTTGCCATGAGACGTTGACCGGAGCTTCTTATGGTGTCAATCCCCATCACTGACAAAAATCCAGTTATGAAAACGAGTATCGCAATTTTATCCAATGCCATGGCAAAATACCTCCTAAAATAGGGATGGCTCAAAAATTTCCGACGGCAGACTTATTCCACCGGCGATGAGTTTATCAATAAATTTTGGTCGTATACCAGTGGCCTCAAAATTCCCCATGACTTTACCATCCTTGTCAATCCCGGTCTGGCGAAATACAAAAATATCCTGGAGTGTAATAACATTGCCTTCCATACCCTGAACCTCGGTAATATGTGTAATGCGGCGTGTCCCGTCTCTGAATCGGTTTTGATGAACAATCAGGTTGATAGCGGACGATACCTGCTCTCTGATGGCCCGTATGGGCAAATCCATACCTGCCATCAAGACCATGGTCTCCAACCTTGCAAGCATATCTCTTGGGGTATTGGCATGCCCGGTGGTTAGGGAGCCATCATGACCGGTATTCATAGCTTGCAGCATATCAAGGGCTTCACCGCTTCTGACCTCGCCTACAATGATTCGATCAGGACGCATTCTCAAACAATTTCGGACAAGATCCCTTATAGTAATTTCTCCCCTGCCTTCTATGTTGGGTGGTCGGCTTTCAAGCCGTACTACATGAGGCTGGCGAAGCTGAAGTTCAGCGGCATCTTCCACGGTAACTATTCTCTCGGTGGAAGGAATAAAGGAGGACAACACATTTAACGTAGTGGTTTTACCACTGTCAGTACCTCCGGATATGACTATGTTGAGTCTCCCGTTTATACATGCCTCTATAAACCGTGCCATTTCAGACGTCAGGGTCCCAAAATTAATCAAGTCCTCCATCATAAAGGGATCTTTGGAAAATTTTCTAATAGTTATTGTAGGGCCTGTAAGTGAAAGGGGAGGAATGATGGCATTGACCCTTGACCCGTCCGGCAGCCTGGCATCGACCATGGGCATACTCTCATCGATACGCCTGCCGATAGGTGCAATTATTCTCTCTATTATATGCATCACGTGTTCATCATCTCGAAAAAAAGCTTCACTTAAATACAGTTTTCCGCCTTTTTCTATATAGACTTGATTCGGGCCGTTGACCATGACTTCAGTTATCTCAGCATCATTGAGCAGAGGTGTTATAGGCCCGAAAAATACGATTTCATCCACCAACTCAGATGCGATTTTTGCCTTATCCCACCTGGGTATGTGGAGAGAACTATCCTCAATCAATTTATCCACTATATGTTCAATTTGTTTAATCAAAACCTCTTTGTTGTCTTTATCGGAAGCCGCCATTTTTTTTAACTCATCCACTATCTTTTTATGAAGAGTTGACTTCAATTCGCTATAAGGATCCCGACCAGAGTGAATAGAAGTGACATTTGTACGTTCCTTTCCACTCTTGCTCACATCGGCGGTTAGCTTTTTATTTTCAAGCTCTTTAAGTAAAGACATGTTCTATCAACTCCCTAGGCTGGTGCTTCTCTTTTTAAAAAGAAGCTTTGTAAAAACCGAATTATTAACAGCTGTTTCTTTAACTTCTTCCACTGAAAGACCAAGTTTATATGTCATATCTTTTATGGCAGTTGTCATCTGCCCCTGACGCTGACTTATAACAAAGGGAGTGCCCTTGTTAATGGAATTCTTTACGGTGTTATTATCTTCCGGAACAATGGCAGTCATGGATAACTTCAAGGCCTTTTCAATGTCAGTGAGTTTTAGCCCCCCCTTGCCGTATTGGTTCAATATGAGACGGGCTTTTGACATATAATTAAATGTTTTTAAAATATCAAGGGCGGTTTTTGTATGTCTCAGAGTAGTCAAATCCTGATTTAATACCAGTAAAATTAGATCACTTAATTCAAGCACCTTTAGATTTATATCATTGTAAGCAGGAGCGGTATCAATAATGACATAATCAAAGCTTTCCTTTAATATTTCGAGTATCTGTTCAACCTGCTGGGCATGCACCAGTTCCGCCTGCTCCGGCGTAAGGGGTGCCGGTAATAGAAACGCACCTGACATATGTGGAACAAGAAAACTGTTAACTAGAGTGAAGTCAAAAGTCTCCGACTCCAGAACCAAATCAGCCACAGTGGATTTGATTGAAATATTGAGCAAAATTGCAATATCACCGGATATCAGGTCAAAATCCACAATCGCGACTTTTTTCTTTTGCTCCGCTGCCAGATATACCGCAAGATTGGTGGCCAGTGTGGTTTTACCTACTCCTCCCTTAGTGCTAAACATTGTTATTATTTGACTTTGGGGTTTTTCAGCAGGAGTATGATCTTCCACCTTCAGGTTGTACAAGAGGTTACTGCGCTTTTTATGGGCCTCATTCACCCTTCGTATGGTATCTGAAAGCTCGTTGGAGGAAAAGGGCTTTACCAGATATTCCCCTGCACCTGCCGCCATGGCCTTCCTTAAATAATCCTGCTCTCCCTGAATCGATATTATTATCACTGCACTTTCCGCCACATCTAAGGTGATTTGCTCAGTAGCACCGATTCCGTCAAGATTGGGCATATTGATGTCCATTAAGATTACATCAGGTCTGACTTCCCTGGCCGTACTGACTGCTTCAATGCCGTCCCCCGCCTCAGCCACCACTTGTATATCCTCTTCAAAATGCAGGAGCCGTCTAATATCTTCACGTGTATTCTGCAAATCGTCCACTATCATTACTCTGATTGGCGTCATATGATAACCCCCTTATCGCAACAACTGTTCTAACTTGCTTGCCGGTAAAGATTTTTCCTCTTTATCTTCAAGATTTCGGAGCACAAATTGTATACTGCCTTGGTCAAGAGCTATGGCAATCTGCTGTGCTTGAGCGGGCTCCACCATTAAGGTTACGGTCTGCAGTTCATCTTTTAATTCCTTTGGGTCTTCCAGCATATTGTTTATTGCAATAATAGGCACATTTTGTATAAATGTGGAAACAACCGTTGGGTTTGTTTCATCGGATTTTTTCTCCTTCGGGTTTTCAAAGGTAGCTAAAATGTCAACATGGTCACCTATATGAAGCATGGAATGTAATGCAATCACATTGTTCACCGGCACCGTAATAGCCCTTTTGCCATGGTCTATCTTTGCAGAAAGGCCGCTTAAAGGCTCGCTCTTTGACATCAGCTTTGCTGAAAGCACCTGTTCTCCAACATAGATATCGCTTTTTACAATCTTGCCCACCGCATCTTTTGCATCAACAATGGCATCTTGGTGGATATATTCAGTTGGCATTTCCTTGAACTGCAGCATCTGATCATTGATAACGGTTTTGGCCGATATGGTCCTGATTGCAGTTGCAACATTGGCATAATTTCCTGAAAGCCGGTAAGTTTCTTTTGCGGTTTCAAGATACTTGTAAGCACCGAAAGCCGCTACCAACCCGAATACGATGGCAATAACAAGGATAATCTTATTTTTCATGATGATGTCTCCTTATAAACAATCTACTTTATCAAACGAGCCGCACGCAAACCATAGTCCGGTCCATCCGGGTCAACCTCAAAATCTATACCTTCCAAAGGAACTGTATAATCAATGAATTGACCTGTAACACAAGCTATATCTTTACCATCATCGTCTTTTCTTGTTGTTTTATCGATATCAAGCAGGAACAATTCAAAGCCCTTTATTATCATATATTCCGGTCTTTTTTCTTTGTCTTTATCCTTATCTTTTTCATCATAGAAAGCCTCATAAATGGGCACTATAATAACCCTTGAACAGGTTGGCTCATAATTGTCTATGGTGCAGGGCGGGTCATGTTCTGCAAGGCATTTTGCCACACGGCTTTCCGGATCATCACCCTTTTTCGGAAGATCAAATAATGCCTCATCTGTAGGACCCTTCATATTACCATTTTCAGTTATCATCCTGTCACCTACATGCAGGTAATCAGGATATCCCTCTTTAAGCCAATCACAATAATCGTTGGCTCCCCCGCCTTCTTCTCCATCAAGATCAAGAGCCCCAAACCAGCCCGGTCCGTATTCACCTGAGCCATCATGTTTATAGACTTTAAACTCCGTTTTCTTTGAACACTCTAATTCCTGATTTTCATTAACTCCAAAGGGCACTACACCGGCAATGCCATTGAGGCCTTTCACACTAGTCATGGGCCCGTATATGGCTGTGGCACTCGCACCCACATTACCTGAAGTAAGGC
>JAQWCA010000143.1 GCA_028706065.1 Tepidanaerobacteraceae bacterium | reverse complement strand
CTCCTGAACTCGAAGATGTAAAGGTTATGAGGGAAGTCTTAAGATCTATGGGAGCCAAGGTCTTTCGAGAGGGAGATTCCATAAAAATAGGTGCTGGGACAATTGGTTCTTATGAGGCCCCTTATGACCTGGTGAGGAAAATGAGGGCTTCTTTTTTGGTAATGGGTCCAATGCTCGCAAGAAAAGGACGAGCACGCATATCCATGCCAGGCGGATGTGCAATAGGTTCAAGACCCATTGACTTACACTTGAAAGGATTTGCTTCCTTAGGTGCCGAAATTGATTTGGGGCATGGATTTGTTGAGGCTAGATGTGATAAATTGATAGGGTCTACCATATACTTGGATTTTCCCAGTGTAGGTGCAACAGAAAATATAATGATGGCGGCTGCGTTGGCTAAAGGCCAAACTATTATCGAAAATTCTGCCAAGGAACCGGAGATAATCGACTTGGCTAATTTTTTAAACAGCATGGGAGCAAGGGTCCGGGGTGCCGGTACCGATGTGATTAAAATAGACGGTGTAAAACAACTGTCGGGTATTTCCTATACTGTCATTCCAGACAGAATAGAAACCGGGACATTCTTAGTGGCAGGAGCCATAACCGGTGGGAATATCTTACTGGAGAACGTAGTATCAGAGCATCTGAAACCTGTAATAGCTAAACTTATAGAGTGTGGTGCAAAAATAACTGAAGAACCTGAAGGACTTCGGGTTATTGGCGATGGCAGACCTATTGCATCAGATGTCAAGACACTGCCTTACCCGGGATTTCCAACGGACATGCAGGCACAAATCATGTCTTATTTAAGTACAGCCAGGGGAACCAGTATGGTTATTGAAACGGTGTTTGAAAACCGCTATATGCACATAGAAGAGCTAAAACGAATGGGTGCCAAAATAAAAATCGAAGGAAGAAGTGCCGTTGTAGAAGGTGTTGAAAAACTTTCAGGAGCACCTGTTAAAGCCACTGATCTTCGAGCCGGTGCAGGACTTATTTTGGCGGGTTTAGCTGCAGAAGGCACTACCCAAGTAATGAATACCTACCACGTTGACAGAGGATATGTAAATATCGTGGAAAAGCTTAAAAGCTTGGGAGGCAATATACAAAGAGTTGATTAAAAGTAGCGTAAGCTACTTTTTTATGTTTTTTATAACTCATATATCCCAATCCAGGCTAATAAAATGTAATATTATGTTATCATCTGGAGGGATTAGATGAAGGGGGTAAGCTTTTACGTCATTTGCTTTATTATCCTAGTAGTTATCATACTCCCGGGTGTTATGGTAAAAAGCTGTAAACCCATGACACCGGAAAGCTCCATTGAAAAGGAAGGGATGAGGGAAGCCCCCAAAGGGGAACTTATAAGACTTTATATAAATTCATCAAAAAGAGTAGATACACTTTCTCTGGAGGAATACATAAAAGGTGTGGTGGCAGCTGAAATGCCCGCAAGCTTTAATATGGAGGCAATAAAAGCTCAAGCGGTAGCAGCCAGAACTTATGTTTATGGGCGGTTGAAGAAAGCCGGTGGTAAAGGATGTAGTCTACATTCTGAGGCAGATGTGTGTGATGATCCAACTCATTGCCAGGCTTGGATTACCAAAAGTGAGATGCTGAAAAAATGGGGGATTTTTTCATATTATCACTATTACAGTAAAATAAATCAGGCTGTAAATTCAACCGCTGGTATGATCATATTGTATCAGGATGAACCCATAGACCCATTATATTTTTCCACCAGTAACGGCAAAACCGAAAACTCAGAAGATGTTTGGGAAAAATCAATACCCTATCTGCGAAGTGTAGTAAGCCCGGGTGAAGAGACATCTCCTCGTTTCTTTGCTGTAGAGCAGTTTCCCGTCGATACCGTTGTATCTCGTTTGCGACAGAAATGGTCGGATATTTCCATAGACCATAAAAACCCGGAAAAGCAGTGGAAGGTATTGGAGACAAGTGAAGGTGGTAGGATAAAAAAAATGCAAGTAGGTAACAAGGAAATAAAGGGCACTGAGTTTCGCCAACTTTTCGAACTCAACTCCACTGACTTCAAATGGGAAAGGTCAGGCAAAAATATACGGATAATGTCTACCGGTTTTGGCCATGGTGTAGGAATGAGCCAGTACGGTGCAAATGCAATGGCCAAGAACGGTGCCAACTATGTAGATATCATAAAACACTACTACTCCGGGGTAGAAATTAGAAAAAAGAATTCGGGGTCAGGCTTGACAAATTGACAAAAACGAGCATTTGTCAATTTGTCAAGCCTGACCCCGATAATTAAGGGCTAAAATGTATAATGAGGAAAATACTGGTCATAATATAGATGAGGTGATTATATGAACCGATTCAAATGGCCGGTGAAATTTTCCTCAATTCTAAAATGGGTAAAAGAGAAATTGAAGCTGCTTGGCAGCACAAAATTTATTAAGCGGATGAAAAAACTGCCTAAAGTGGCTGTATTCGCTGTTTTTTTGATTACACTTTTGATTGTGGCTAATAGTTTTTTTTGGTGGTATCGAGCAACCCATGGAGGTTTTGAATTTAGCAAAGATGCCACTGAACAGCCTATCCATGAGTGGGAAATCGATATGGATGAACAGGTGCTGGATGAGGAAGAAATAAGAAAACAATACAGCCTAAATTTACCTGAAGGAAATAACACCATTGAGGAAGATGAATCCGATGAACTGTCAGAAGAGTCATTACAACAATTAGATATTGACACAGAAGATACTTATGAAGCTTCGAATGAAGAGTCACAGCAAGTTGTAGCAGCTCCAGTTATGGCGACCATGGCCATGCCTGCCATGGGAAAGGTGACAACAGAATTTGCCATGGAAACGCTGGTTTACTCTAAGACCTTGGAACAATGGAATTCCCATAATGGCATTGATATTTCTGCTGATATTGGAACATCGGTAAAAGCTGCTATGGATGGTACAGTGGCTGATGTGATAAGCAATGATCCGAAACTCGGAGTGGTTGTTATCATCGATCATGGTGGCGATATAAAAACTCTTTATGGGAATCTCAAATCAGATAAACTGATTTAAAAGGGAGATCAGGTGAAAAAAGGTCAGGTAATTGGAGCAGTAGGGAGAACAGCTCCCTATGAAATTGAAGACCCTCCCCATCTACATTTTGAAGTGCTAAAGGATGGTAAAAACATAGATCCTCAGCAATATCTCCCCAAAATCAGTTAATCCCCAAAAAGCGAGCAAAAAAATGCCCGCTTTCTTTTTTTTATCTTCTATAAAACAACATTGCATCATATATATTTACTAAATCGCTTAGAGGGGGAACAGCTGTGAAGGACTATATGAGGGAGCGAATTCTCGAAATTGCAGATTATATTATTGAGACTAAGGCCACCGTCAGGCAAGCCGCCAAGGTTTTCGGGGTGAGTAAAAGCACGGTACACAAAGATATGACCGAAAGACTGCTGGAGATAAATCCTGAAAAAGCAACACTGGTAAAAGGAGTCCTGGAATATAACAAAGCTGAGCGACATATCAGAGGTGGGAAGGCTACTAAGAAAAAATATCTAAATCTTTAAACGAGAATAAAGGAGGATTTTTGATAAAAATGTAGAATTACTTCCTAAATGTGTTAAATCTGACAGGAGGTTACGTAATTTTGATGGACATAGGTATCGATTTAGGAACGGCTTCAATTTTGGTGTATGTTAAGGGCAAGGGAATTGTGCTTCAGGAACCTTCTGTAGTTGCTATGGATAAAAGTACCGGCAAGATGCTGGCTGTAGGTGAAGAAGCCCGGAGAATGATTGGACGCACTCCTGGTAATATAGTGGCTATACGTCCTTTGAAAGAAGGCGTTATAGCTGATTATTCCACAACAGAAATTATGCTTAAATATTTTTTAAGTAAAGTCGCTCCCCGCAGAATATTCCGGCCAAGGATGATGATATGTGTCCCCACTGTGATTACTACTGTGGAAAAAAGGGCTGTTATCGAGGCAGCCAATTCTGCGGGAGCCCGTCAAACATTTTTAATAGAAGAACCTATTGCAGCTGCCATAGGTGCAGGTCTTGATATTTCAAAACCTTTTGGGAGTATGATAGTCGATATAGGGGGAGGAACTACTGATACAGCTGTGCTGTCTTTAGGTGGTATTGTTTGTGGTGAATCTCTGAGAGTTGCGGGAGATAGATTCGATGAATCCATTGTGAGGTTTGTGAAAAAAGAGTTCAATCTCATGATTGGAGAGAGGTCTGCTGAAGATGTGAAGATTAACGTGGCTGATGTCTTTCCCGAAGATGAAGACGCTAAAGCTGCTTCTATAGAAGTAAGAGGACGAAGTTTGATAAGCGGTCTTCCTCAGAATGTGACAATCACTGCCGCTCAGACTTGTGAGGCGTTACAGGAACCTGTAGAACAGATTATCAATGCCATTTTCAGTGTCCTGGAAAAGACACCACCGGAACTTTCTTCGGATATCAGCGAAAAGGGCATAGTCATGACAGGGGGAGGTTCGCTACTTAAGGGTATGGACAAGTTAATTTCCAAGAGAACCAATATTCCTGTTATTATCGCTGAAGAAGCAGTTTCTTCGGTGGCAATCGGGGCAGGTAAGGCTCTCGAAAATTTAGACATGCTTGGTCCTCATGCTATATTTACCAGATAAATTGTCCATTTAGCAATTCGGAGGAGGTGAGAATTTGATAAGAGGTCTTTATACAGGGGCTTCCGGTATGCTGTCGGAAATGACCAGAACTGATGTTATCTCAAACAACCTTGCCAATGTGAACACTTCAGGATTTAAAAAAGACAGGGCTATTTTCAGAGCTTTTCCGGAGATGAATATCCATCGGGTTGACGATCCAGTCCAAGTAGGCCTTGACAGAACCATTGATCCAAAGCCCTTTATAGGCATGATGGGAACCGGAGTGATGGTGGATGAAGTAAATATAGACTTTTCACAAGGTGCTATACGGTCTACCTCCAACCCTCTTGATTTAGCCTTAAAGGGTGAAGGTTTTTTCGAAGTGCAGACTCCTGACGGTGACCGTTTTACCCGGGACGGCAGTTTTTCCATAGACAGGGATGGATATATCGTCACAAAAGTAGGTTATTATGTTTTAGGTGAAAACGGACCTATAATTTTACCCCGGGAGGGTGAGATTGTAATAAGTGAACAGGGCGAAGTAATAGCTGGCAGTCAGTTTATGGACAGGCTCAGAGTAGTAACTTT
>JAQWCA010000142.1 GCA_028706065.1 Tepidanaerobacteraceae bacterium | reverse complement strand
CTCCCGAATTATATCCCATATATTTCATCATCGTTTCCCTAGGAACCCATACATCCATAAGTCCAAGCATCAGCATTATAGGTGGAACCACCGAAATCATCTGCTTAAAGCTAGAAAATGCAATAGCAAACGACTTAAAGCCGGTTTCTTTATTAATAAAAGTTATCACTATAGTTATTAAAAGTACGACTAAAAAAAATGTATACCTTTTGGCAAAAGATTTAATCATAATATTTCTATCACCTCTTTTAGAAGGAAACCCACTATGATTGAAAAGAAAAAAGCTACTATATTTCGATATAGAGTTGCTCTTTTTCCTATATATTTTGATTCCATAGGAATAGTAATTATACCTATAAGTGTCAGGGTTGATATAAGAGCGGCTACCTGCGCAATGCCCGCCCCGCTTTTAAGCAGCATATCTCCTGTAGAAAATGCTACAAAAGTAGGCATCATTGCTATGCTGCCAAGGACTGCAGACAATAATACTCCAAATGCACCAGAACTGCTTCCTAATATTCTAGATATTGTTTCAGGTTTAAGCAGTGCTAGGGTTATTCCAACAATAAAAATTATACCCAAAAATTGAGGCATCATATTTGTTAACGACTTACATCCCTTTAAAAATGCTTTCTTAGTCTTGTCCTTATCCGTAATATAAGAGAGAACAAACAACAAAACTGTAACAAGATAAAGAATTAAGCTGCTCATATTATCTACTCCTAAGCTTTTACATCTATTATATCCCTCCTCAAAAAATTATGTCAATAAAATTGGATAATTCTTAAGACTATTCTGTGATAAGTATAACCAGGGGGACCGTCCCCTTGGACTGTGCAGAAAATCAACAGTATGCTCAAAGAGTTTAACAGTACAAGCGGATACAATGATGTCTTTATTCCGGCGATGAAGAAATTAAGTCCTTCTTATGCAGAGTATTATCATAAGCTCGAAATCGCCAACGAAAAATTACTATCACAGTATCCTGAAATTGAAAAGTTGAACGATTGCAGCTGATAATAAAAGTTAAATTTATTAAAGACGAGGGAACGATAGGCTTAAGACCTTTTTTACAAAGAGTATTTATATCATGCAAATCCTAGGATTTGCATTTTCTTTTTTTACAGATGTAAAGGTACCTTGACAAAACAAACGGAAGCATTTATAATA
Source organism: Tepidanaerobacteraceae bacterium (assembly GCA_028706065.1). Taxonomy (GTDB): domain Bacteria; phylum Bacillota; class Thermosediminibacteria; order Thermosediminibacterales; family Tepidanaerobacteraceae; genus JAQWCA01. Next base: position 4,098 of record JAQWCA010000142.1, on the reverse strand, counting down.
AATGTAAAGTTACCTTTACGTAAATGAGGTGTTTTAATGCAAAATAAAGTCGAAGAGCTTAGGAAGTGTATAGGGCTCAATCAAGAAGATTTAGCGAAAGCGCTTAAAGTTTCAAGACAAACCATCAGCTCTATAGAAACAGGGAAGTATAATCCGTCACTGGAGTTGGCCTTTCAAATATCGGATTTTTTTAAAAAACCAATCGAAGAAATTTTTATTTATGAAAGGGGATGTGAAAATGAAAAAAGATAATTTGTATGTAGGGTTGGCATCCTTATTTATAGGGGGTATTTGCTTAGTTATCGCATTAAACTTCGAGTCCGGAATCAGAAGCCTGTTGTTTGGATTTGCAGGGGCGGGAATCGGCCCCGGAGCAGTTATGTTATGGAAATATTATTATTGGACAAGACCGGAAAACAGAAAGAGATATCAAGAAAAAATCGAAAATGAAAACATTGAATTGCATGATGAACGGAAAACAATGTTACGGGATAAATCCGGAAGATATGCGTATCTTATCGGGTTTGCAGTGATATCTGTATCCATGGTTGTATTTTCTATATTGGGCAACCTTGGTATAATACAAAATTCAGAGTTGATAATATTATATTTAGGCGGGTATTTCCTATTCCAATGTATTATCGGAGTTGTGATTTTTAATCATTTGAATAAGAAATACTGAGCAGATAAGAAATGAATGTAGAAGAGGGAGTATCATAAACTGCTTAAAATCAGTTTTGATACTCCCTTTTATACTATTTCCCAAGGACGGGGGTTTAAATTATTTATATTTCTAGCCCCGTGAATAATAGCTAAAATATAAACGGTGTCTTTGTCAGCTTTATACATTATCCTGTAACTGCCATAAATTATCTCCCGAACATCTTCACTCTTTGCTTCAGCTACTTGTCTACCTAATCTGGGAAAGTTGCTTAACTTTTCTACTGCGGAGATGATTTTTTCTATCGAATCAATAGCGTAATATTCGGATTCCGGAGCAATATAGTTCTTAATATTTTCCAAGCTCGAAACAGCAGATTTGGTCCATATTATTTTCATGATAGTAGCCTTTTTTTGACTTCCTCGTGTGTAACTATTTCACCATCTTCAATTTCTTTGATACCATTTTCGATTCTTTTTTTAACATAAAACTGATATATCAAATCTTCCCACGTGGCATTGTCCGGCAAATTTTTTACGATTTTCAAGGCTTCATCTTTGATGAGACTCATAAACAAACACCTCGCTTAGCCAGTTTCATTCATTATATCATAGACTATAGTTATATGTTAAATTTAATTTTTAATTGAGCTTTTGGTTTATAAGAGAAAATTTACGAATACATAGAAACAAACCCATTAAAATGGGAGGAAGATAAATATTATATTACCGTATATTGATAATCAAATGTCGTATGGGCGACCTGTGGTCGCCCGTTGTAGCACATTATTCATAAACGGTGCAATAAAAATCGCTCTGGTTTACTATGTTTCCGGAAATCGCTGCGGTTACTTTGCAAAGTGAATAAAATGTACCCGTCCCTAATTATTCAAATTATTCACTAATTATTCATTAAAGCGGAAGATATGCAATATATATCTCCCGCTTAACACCATCAAGGCAAATATTTAGTGGCTTAATTTAAAATCTCCTATTTCACCCGCATATAATATCACAAAATTCCTTTTGCATAACAGCCTTACCGTCTTTTCGAACCCGCATATTATCGCCCGAAATCTCATCTATTACAGCGGTCTTCCCATCCACTCGTCCGAACTCGAACTTTATATCGATAAGTTCAAGACCGAAATTCTCACATTCTTGGCTTACAAGTCGGGTAATTTTTTTTGTAAGTGCTATTGCTGCTTCTACCTCCGATTTGGACATTAACCCAAGTTGAACTATGCTTTCTTCATTTATGAGCGGGTCACCCCGGTCATCGTCTTTTAGTGTTATTTCTACAAGATAATCCAGAGGTTTATCCTCCTGTGCATATTTCCCGTATCTTCGAACAAAGCTGCCGGCAGCCTTCAGCCTGCATATAAATTCCAACCCATCACCGAAAGTTTCTGCGTTTTTGACAAGCATTGTATTTTCTCTAAGGTCTGCATCAATGTAATGAGTGTGAATACCTTCCCTTTTTAATATCTCGAAAAAATACTTGGATAGTTTTAAAGATGCATTCCCCTTACCTTCTACTTTACCAACAACCGTATTACCACCGGGATCCATTATATCCCCTGTTCCCGTCACATCATCTTTAAACTGGAGCAAAATATTATTATTACCGGCATCGAAAACTGTTTTTGTTTTTCCGTCTCGAATTATTTTCACCTTTAGACCTCCATCGAGTTAGAATTTGGATGAGCACGATTTCTGTAAATATTTTAACACATACCCGTTGTAACCGCAAAGAAAAAATTATTTTAAAAAGAAAAACAGCCATTACTAATGTGTAAGGGCTGTTTCAATCACATTGTTTTATTATTATATCCGATCATAGAGATTTTAATAATATCAGTAAGCAAACTCGTATAATTTTCTTATTCCACTTCACTGATAATATCAGATATTTTAATGGATTTTTTGAGCATATCATTTTTTATCAAAAATTCTTGGGTTTTTTCCAGTTCATCGATATCCTTTTGGGTTATGGTCGGGTTGAAATCATACCAATCAATCATCTTTACTACATTGTCCTCGGATATTCCCGTTTCTTCAGCGGCCATTTTATAGACTTGGTCAGGGTGTTCTTTTATATATTGCAGGCTCTTGTTGTGAACTTCCATATACCGTTTCACAAGTTCCGGATATTGCTTTAAAAAGTCAGTCCGAACAGCAATTACTATGGTTGCATCGAGCAGCCCTTCACCGGTAGTTATGATGCGCCCACCGGCATCAATGGCTTGAGGAACGGCGGGGCCTGCTACCAGAGCCGCATCCACGTTATCTGAATTCATTGCAGCTACAGCCTGAGGAATGCCCATATTGATATACTCAACATCTTCAATGGTCATTTCATTTTTATCAAGTGCTGCAAGAAGCAGTTGATGCAGTATGGTGCCTTTAGGCCCGGCAACCTTTTTACCCTTGAGATCTTTTATAGAGGTTATCCCATCAGCTTTGGTCATTATGGTAAAGGCTTTAGGGGCCCTGCTATATATACCGATGACTTTCAGGTCCACTCCGTTGGCCGCAGCTAAAATCGCCGATGTTCCGCCCAAGGCGTTGCAAAAATCCAAAGACCCCGCCGCCATTGCTTCGGTCATTTTGGGTCCTTCGGTTATCTCCGGGAATGTTGCTTTTATACCGTCTTTGCCGAATTCTTCTTCAAAGAGCTCCAGTTTCTTTTCCACTATGGAGGGGACATTCAGCGGCAGTTTTACATAAGAAATATTTATCTCTTCTACTGCCGGTTTTTCCGGGAGTTCGGAAGTTTTTTCGGAAGTACTGGCCTCTTTACCGGTTCCGCACCCCGACAAGGCTGTTATTGTCATTAGAAATATCAATAGCAATGCAAACGACTTTTTCATAACCAACATCTCCATTCAAAAATTGTTTTTTGAACATAATTTTCGATAAACCCTTCTGGTTTAAGATACAGTAGTCAACCCTCTTGGGTGAGATTATTACAGCTCTGCTGGGGTATGATCAAGGACCATCTTACTTAGTCAAACATGTCAGGAGCAGCGCACAGGCCTTCATCGGCAAGCACGCGGCAGTAACCAATTTACCCGCCAAACTCTGCTAAAATCACATTGACAGCTACCCATGATCTCCCATAATTGTCCTTAATATTTCCTGTCGATATCTAAAAAATTTGTCTGCGGACGGGTCTCTGGGATAAGGTAATTCTATGGGGATTTGTTTTTTTATACTTCCTTTCTCCAGGATTACTACCTTCTGTCCTAAGAGCATAGCTTCGTCCACATCATGTGTGACAAAAATCACGGTTTTTTGCTGATTTATGAACAGTTTCACTATTTCTCTCTGCAGCACCTGGCGTGTAAAGGCATCTAACGCCCCTAAAGGCTCATCCATCAAAATCAATTCAGGGTCATAGCACAGAGTTCTACCCAAGGCAACTCGCTGGGCCAT
>JAQWCA010000141.1 GCA_028706065.1 Tepidanaerobacteraceae bacterium | reverse complement strand
GATCAACACCTTTGATATTATTTGATAGGGTGAGGCGCCCATAGACTGAGCTGCCTCTATAACGCCTTTGGAAATTTCCCTCAGAGCACTTTCAGTTAGTCTGCCCACTAACGGTATTGCCGCTATGGATAGAGGCACAATGGCTGCAGTGGTGCCGATAGCTTTTCCTATCAGAAACCGGGTAAAAGGTAAAAGAAGAATCATAAGTATTACAAAAGGTACAGACCTAAAAATGTTTACTATCCAAGATAAGATTGCATTTAATTTACTATTCTCCAAAACCTGCTCGCTATCGGTGACAAACAACAGAATACCTAAAGGGATTCCAAAAAATGCAGCTATAGCTACTGAAAAAAACACCATATATAAAGACTCCCATGTAGAAATTAGCAGTAATTTCAGGATGTCAGACATTTTCAATCACCTCAACTTTTAAATCTAAATCCTTTAGATAATTCATTGCTTCAATGACTTTACCGCTTTGCCCCTTAAGCTCTACTATCAATACGCCATAAGGGTCATCCTGTATATGATCAATATTTCCAAATAGGATATTGGCATCAACATCGAATCTTTTAACAAGAGTGGAGATAATGGGTTCAGTGGTTATTTGCCCGAAAAAGCCAACTTTGACAATTTTACCTTCTAACTTGCCGCAGTTTAGTTGTTGAATGCGATCTTTTAATTCATCAGGCAGTTCAGATAAGGTGATGGTTTTTAAGAAATTTTTTGCGGTTGCGGTTTTGGGATTTGCAAATACATCAAGTACCGGTCCTTGTTCTACTACTCGGCTTTGCTCTATGACCGCCACCGAATGGCAAATATGTTTTATTACATTCATCTCATGAGTGATAAGCACGATCGTAAGTCCTAGCTTTTTATTTATATCCTTTAAAAGATTGAGTATAGAAAGGGTGGTTTGAGGATCTAAAGCCGAAGTAGCCTCATCACAAAGCAGAACCTTTGGATCATTGGCCAAAGCTCGAGCTATGCCAACACGTTGTTTTTGACCACCTGAAAGTTGGGAGGGATAACTGTTGGCCTTGTCGGTAAGATCTACCAAGTCTAGGAGATTATTCACTTTTGCTTCAATTGTGTTTTTGTTTATACCGGCTATTTCCAGGGGAAAGGCTATATTTCCCCGAACGGTTCTTGAAGAAAGCAAATTAAAGAGCTGGAAAATCATCCCTATTTTTTTCCTATACTCTTTTAAGTCGTAAGAGGAAAGTTTTGTCATATCCACCCCGTCAATTTCGATTGTACCGGAGGTAGGTGTTTCCAGCATATTGATGCATCTAAGAAGAGTGCTTTTCCCCGCACCACTTAAACCTATCACACCAAATATTTCACCTTTTCTTACGTGTAGGTTAACTTCTTCCAATGCCTTAACATCGCCGGAATCCGAACGGTATATTTTAGTAAGGTTTTTTATGTAAATCACATTTGCAACTCCCTTAATTAAAATAAAAACCCCTTCTGACAAAAAGAAGAGGTTCAATTGACCAACTCTCTCATCTGCCAGAATCATTGTTCTGCAGGAAGTAGCACCGCTGCAACATGAATGAAAATGCTGCCGGTTGCCGGGCATCATCGGGCCAGTCCCTCAGCCTGCTCTTGATAAGAGTTTACCTGTGTTCATTTTTATTGTTTTTTATCATAACATGCTTTAATACTTTTGTCAAATAGCTTTTGAATTGTATTTTGAATGATAATTATGTATTCTCCGGAATAATTCAAATTAATTTCGGGCAAAATATATTTGCGGGTATAAGAGGAGGGGATAAAAAACATAGGAAAGAAATATTTAGAAAATAAATGACATTTCAAACTGTACACACTTGAAAGAAATTTTGATATATGATATAATGCTTGTGAAAGAAATAACGCTCTCAATAATTTTTGCACTCATTCTTAAATAGACTTTTATGCAAAATACATAAAAAGGAGGTAATTTTGGTGACTAGAGAAGAATACCTAGATCGCGAAAGGGACATGCTTTTGAAATCCTATACGACTGCTTCGGATGATGAAAAGCGAGAAATTATGTTAAAGATAATTAACATAGATACCCAATCTCGTGATGGGGATACTTATGGAACTAAATCAAGTGGTTTTTTTACACGTCGAAGAAACAAGATAATTTACATGAACTAAACCGGGATTAACCCCCCGGTTTTTTTTCACTAATACAGCGAACATATTTTCGCTATTGCCTTTCGCAGATATTTAATATGTGATATAATTTCAAAGAAAGGACAACTTGCTAAAATAATTCCAGTAATATTTGGAAGGTGTTAAAATGGGTGAGTTTAAGGTTGTTTCACAATATATTCCACGAGGAGATCAGCCCAAAGCAATAAAACAATTGACAGATGGTGTGAACAAGGGTTATAAGCTTCAAACACTGCTTGGCGCAACTGGTACCGGTAAAACCTTTACAATAGCTCACTTAATCCAAAAGGTACAAAAACCTACCTTGGTCATAGCGCACAACAAAACTTTAGCTGGCCAGCTTTGCAGTGAGCTTAAGGAGTTTTTGCCAAATAATGCGGTGGAATATTTCGTAAGCTACTATGATTATTATCAACCGGAGGCTTATATACCTCAAACCGACACATATATAGAAAAAGATGCATCAATTAATGACGAGATTGATAAATTGCGACACTCTGCAACGGCGGCTTTGTTTGAGCGCCGTGATGTAGTGATTGTAGCCAGTGTGTCATGTATTTATAGCTTGGGTTCCCCCATAGATTACGAAAAACAGGTTATATCTCTCAGACCTGGTATGGAAAGGGATAGAGATGATGTAGTCCGGAAATTAGTTGAAATACAATTTAACCGCAATGAAATTGATTTTCATAGAGGGACTTTTAGGCTCCGTGGGGATATATTGGAGATATTTCCAGCATCATTTACAGAAAAAGCTGTTCGTGTGGAGTTTTTTGGAGATGTTATCGACCGTATTCTGGAAGTGGATACTTTAACAGGAGAAGTATTAGGTGAAAGAAATCATGTATCCATTTTCCCGGCTTCCCATTATGCCACCCCCAAGGATAAACTTGAGACAGCTATAAAGTTAATTGAAATAGAGCTTGAGCAGCGATTGAAGGAGCTCAAGAGTCAGGAAAAGGTCTTAGAGGCAGCTCGTTTGGAACAAAGGACAAAATACGATATAGAAATGCTTCGGGAAATGGGTTATTGTAAGGGTATTGAAAACTACTCCCGACATTTGTCCGGGCGTAATCCCGGTGATGCACCGTTCACATTGCTCGACTACTTTCCTAAGGATTACCTTATTATAATTGATGAATCCCATGTTACACTTCCTCAGCTTCACGCTATGTGGGCTGGGGACCGTTCCCGGAAAGAATCACTGATTAAGCATGGTTTCAGATTGCCTTCGGCCTTTGATAACCGGCCGTTGATTTTTGAAGAATTTGAAGAGCGCATAAATCAGTTGGTATTTTTATCAGCTACACCCAGCTCTTATGAATTCCAAAATAGCGCTCAAGTGGTAGAACAGATTATTCGACCCACGGGTTTGGTGGATCCTGAAGTGGAAGTGCGACCGGTCAAAGGTCAAATCGATGACTTAATATGGGAAATCAAACTCCGAGCGAAAAAAAATCAACGAGTTTTGGTAACTACTCTAACCAAGAGAATGGCGGAAGACCTAACCGACTACCTTAAGGAAGCGGGAATTAGAGTAACGTATCTGCATTCTGAGATTCATACATTGGAACGGTTACAAATACTGAGGGATTTAAGAATTGGCAAATTTGATTGCCTCGTAGGTATCAATCTGTTACGTGAAGGTCTAGATCTACCGGAAGTATCATTAGTGGCAATCCTTGATGCAGATAAAGAGGGATTTTTACGTTCTGAGACTTCTCTTATTCAGACTACTGGCCGAGCTGCACGAAATGTAGATGGAAGAGTTATAATGTATGCCGATACCATAACTCAGTCTATGGCCCGAGCAATCAGCGAGACCAACCGTAGACGTAAAATTCAGATGGATTACAATAAAAGACACGGTATAATACCTACAACGGTTAAAAAGGCGGTAAGGGATGTCATTGAGGCCACGAAGGTTGCCGAGAATGCTGCTGATTACCTACCGGAAAAGGATGTAACCAGGATGGGTAAAAAAGAGCTTAAGATCCTGGTGGAAAATCTTGAACGACAAATGAAAGATGCGGCAAAGAATCTTGAATTTGAAAAAGCAGCACGACTAAGGGACTTAATTTTTGAAATAAAAGCTGAATCTTTTAGCGTAGTTAAGAGTAAATAAACTTATATATAGTGAGAGTGATTTAAATAAATGGATAAGATTGTTGTAAAGGGTGCCAGAGAGCATAACCTTAAAAATATAGATGTGGAAATCCCAAGGGATAAATTAGTAGTGATAACCGGCCTTTCCGGGTCGGGTAAATCCACGTTGGCCTTTGATACAATATATGCTGAAGGGCAAAGGCGATACGTAGAATCACTTTCCGCTTATGCACGACAGTTTTTGGGGCAGATGGAAAAACCTGATGTAGATTACATTGAAGGCCTTTCCCCGGCGATTTCTATAGATCAGAAGACAACCAGTAAAAATCCCCGTTCAACCGTAGGAACTGTTACCGAGTTTTACGATTATTTAAGGCTGCTTTTTGCTCGGATAGGTAAACCTCACTGTCCCAATTGCGGCAAGGAGATATCACAACAAACTGTTGATCAGATGGTTGATGCCATAATGGATTTGCCTGAGGGAACCAGGATTCAGATATTGGCTCCGGTGGTTCGGGGAAGAAAAGGTGAATATCACAAACTTCTGGAAAGAATCAAAAAGAACGGTTTTGTGCGTGTAAAGGTCGATGGGGAATTGCATGAAACCAGCGAAGAGATTAAGCTGGATAAAAATAAGAAACATCATATTGAAATTATCATAGATCGAATTATTATAAAACCTGGAATAGAATCCAGACTGGCTGATTCTATTGAGATAGCACTGGCCCAAGCTGAAGGTCTGGTAATTGCGGACATCGTAGGTGAGCAGGAGATATTGTTTTCCCAGAACTTTGCATGTGCGGATTGCAATATAAGTTTGGAAGAGCTTACTCCTCGAATGTTTTCTTTTAACAGTCCCTTTGGAGCATGTCCTACATGTAGCGGCCTTGGAATAAACATGGAAATAGACCCGGAACTGATTATACCCGATAAGGAAAAATCTATTGCCGAAGGAGCTGTGGCTCCATGGAACAGCACTCCGGAGGGTTACTACTACCAAATGCTTAAGGC
>JAQWCA010000140.1 GCA_028706065.1 Tepidanaerobacteraceae bacterium | reverse complement strand
TCCGATCTCCTTCGCTGTTTGTTCTAAAATAGAAAGGTATGGAGCTACATATATAATCTTCCGGTATTCTTTATTCAATCCTAACCAGGCAGCCAGTTTTAGAGATGATATTGTCTTACCATAGCCCGTAGGCATTTCCAGAGTGTAAAAACGACTTTCGGGATTGTTTATTAATTGATTGAGTACATCCTTTTGTGCATTTATACGTATTGAGGACAACATGTGATTGGCATTAGACTGCGAGAACTCTTCTAAACAATCATCTATAAATAAAAACGCTTCTTTATTAAGCCAGGAGGTCTCTATATTTTTTACATCAAAACGGTCAGCAGCAATCAATCCAGTAGTTAAATTTCTCCAGAACTGTAGCGCATACATTAATTTTAGATTCGGATATTCATCCTATCCAACGTCCAGTGCTTCTAATGCCTCCTCGATTAAATCATCAATTTTATCCATCCATTGTTCAAAAACTGTTTCAGATAAATCTATATCCTGTAATTCTGGGTATTGTTCTTTAAGAAATTCTTCTATTCCTGCAATATCCATAAAGCTCCAATCCCAGCTTTTTATCCAGTTATCATCAGTTAATCTTTTCAATTGCCCATGGTGGTCTGCAATGTCTCTAGTCATCAAAAGCCAATAAACATTATACTTTTCCCACAAATTATTGGCTTTGAGCAGTTTGTAAGCCAATAATGAAAAAAGGTAGGCTCCGGGTGGAGCATGAGATGGGCCTTTCCCGCTCCCAGCTTTATTCCTTATGTATTTTTGCCAGTTTATGTGTGCCTTGCATATATCATGGCACACTCCCGAAAGGCCCATCAATTTTATTAGTGTAGGATCATCGTCCTTTAACCATTCCTCCATAAATTTTTTTACATTAGTGAGATGCTGCTTTAATAGATTTATTTTATCTTCATCTTGTGGACGGGCTATACATTGTTCAAAGGGAATTAAATCAAACATACCGTTTCGTCTCCTAGCAGCACTAATTGTATTACTAAAGAAGATATTTCAGTTTTGGGAATAAAGGAGACATTTTTACCCTCTCCTTCATAGATAAAATCTACAGACTTTTCAAAGGTGCGTTCTCCCTTATAGGCATACATAAATCCACCGGCACGCATGTACTGACGGCAATGCTCCAAACACAATTCCTTTATTATCTCCGTTGGTATTACAGTTTTTGTTGTAATCTGAGTTTCGTTGTTTTCTAAGATTTGTACTTTATTATATATTTTCCGGGTTATAGGTTTTGTAAGAGCATAGGCACTTCCAAGATATGTAGGGTACACAGCATGGTCTGCTTGAAGAAACTCTATCAATAAATCAACGTATTCCCTACCGACATAAAAAATGCGATAGGCTGGATTAACCAATATTTCTATAGTTGTAGGACGATTAAAAGCTGAGCCGGAATCCTTCCCCAACATGGATAACTGCTGGGCAACTGTCCTTACCGGACTAAGCAACTGTATTCCAATTTTATCTGATGTAACAAAATCCTCTATCCCTAATATAGCACCAACAAGTCCCTTGGCCGCAGTCGGGGTTATGAAGGGATATGTAAGCTGAGTTGTCGTTGTATCCGGTCTTCGGAAATGTGCCAATTTCCCCTTTATATCAAAAGACACTGCTTTCATTTTATTTTCCAAATTACCATAATGGCTGTATATAGGCTGAAATATCATTTTTTACAATAAGGGAAGGATGGCACCATATACGACATTTTGCGATTTTGTCTTCGTGTTTATTTAGAGTTTCTATCAGTTTTGACAAATCTATTTTGATCTCCTGTAAGGATGACGGCAGTTGTCCTTCTTCTTTCCATACCGAAGCTTCGGGTTCCATTGATACCATATCTTCCAAATATCCTATTCTATAAAAGGGGTCTTTGTATTCAACATGGATAAGCATCAACGGTTGCTGCTGACCCCGCCCCCGAGCCTGTCTGTGCTGTGTGCCCTGCCATAAACCCCGCAGCAATAATTCCTGGTCTTCTTGGGTCATTCCGGTATGCTCAGCATTTTTGGCATTAATCACACCAGGCATTATAAACACAGCAAAGGGTACGGTATAGCTAGTCCATATGGTACCTTGGGTTTTTCCTTCTTCACTTCCCTCCTCATTGCCTTCCTTTACATCACTGCTCGGCATAACAACTGTGCCCTGTACATACTGGCTATTAACTGGGTGAAGAGAGTGAGCCCAACCAAATTGAACAGGACCTGTCAGATGAAACTTAGGATTAACCGAATACACGATGCCAAAGGTGCGAACATCAAAGCTGTGTTCCAATAAAACGCTTTTCATATGCTTGGAAGCCTCTTTTTCCTTTCCCGCTTCTTTCGCTATAAATTCAGCCAAACTTTTGCGGCCCAATAATTTTCCCTTTTCATTTATCCTTTCTTGGACAAATATATAATTCTTCTTGTCCGGTCCACCATCGGGATATAGATCAAACACAAAATCCCTAACATCTCGTTTTATGCTTACATCACTCAATGATATTCTGCCGTCTTCTTCAGAAAAAAGTCTCCGAGCATCGCTATCATTAAGGGGATCTCTATTGGGAATACCGTCCTTAACCGATTTAATGAATAGGATTTCTCCATTTTTAATTGCCATAATTTAAACCTCCTCACTCTTTTTGTAGATTAAATAACCTGACCAAAATGCGGTCATAAATACATCCTTTTCCGATACCAGCAAATTTTTGTTGTATGCGTCTATGAAACCCAGTAATACCGGCCCTAATACTGCCCTAAAATTACTTGCAAGTCCTAAGTCCCATTGTGCTGCCAACTCTTCACAGCGCATCAGCCCATCCTTCCATATCATTTTAGGATTTAATTTGCTGCCAAACTTCATTACACGGTGTTTTACAAAATCTTTTTTGGTCTTTTGATAGTATGAATTGGAAAACTGCTTAAGCAACATACCCGCAACAAAGCCCAAGCCTTCGGGTGATTCTATCTCTTCAGGTTTTATCTCCCCCCTATGGTATGCATCAATCATTTGTTGCCATTCCGCCAATTCTTTCACTCCCTTCTCTGATCCAAGAATTTTCTCGTTGTAATTCTTTAAGAAATATAGGAAACTGTGATAAAAAACCAATTCCTGTTTCATCGCCCAGTAATCCTCTTTATTGGCAAGTTCGTTTAGTTTCTTTGATGTTGATAATAATAAACGTTCAATTCTTAATTCTTTTTTATGAAATGTATCCTGAAGACTACTCCAAAGGTATCCGGAACCATAGGCATTTCCAAGTAAAGCAGGAAGGGTTTCAATGCGATATACACGATTTTCTTCAAGGCTAAACATTTTTTGAATCTGTGTTAAACCTTTTCGTCTTAAGCCTTTTAAAATCTTTTGAATTCCATAAGCTACGCTTGGTATTACATCCTCTATAATAGCCCTGATATGCATGGCACCCCTCGACAGGTCTCCGGAATAGTACAAGATTGTTAAACGATATTTATCACTGCTCTCAGGAACTATACTGTCCTTAAGCCCTGCGAGAACTTCCAAATGTAAATCAGTGTTGCTTAGCTCCTGATCATTTTTCAGCATCCGCCGAAATTTTTTATATAATTCTCCCGTATTGCTGTCCAATAAAGGTAACACTATAGGAATTCCGAATATTGCCTCAAAACTGGATGGTTTCTTATGTTTTTTAGCCTCAACATTCTCTATGGGGGCAAACATTTCTTTTAATATACTGTTAGAAACGGGTACTTGTATCTGTTTTAGAAATTGGGCACCATAGAGGTAGGCTTCGTAGCTTTCGTGATCGATTTTTATTCCTTTTGTCCAATCCTTATCACCCCAATAAATTGACTTTTGCATTTCCCATGTAGGTGATAGCCATAACCACGATTTATTATAGACAGATACCACTTCATCAGTTTGTTGATTGGTAAAAGTAGAAATTGCATCTTTCTTTTTCCCTAAAGACCCTGCCTCATCAAACCTCGCATTGATGATTCCTTTTAAAACCTGCTCTCCATCAAGAAATAGATGCTGATCTTTATCAAAAACGCTTTCATTAATCCAAAGATAGGGAGATTCTTCTTTTCTACGGTTTAGCTTTTTAAATGCGGGCAGTCTTTCATCAAAAATCATAAGAATCCCTAATTGCTTATCTTCGGATATAATAGTATCTGCTTCTTTCTTTAGAAGTGTGGTAACCCTCTTTAAAATATCATTTTTATCTTCATCGCTCCAATTTTGATAACCCAATGTCTTTTGAAGGCGTGGCAGTAATACACCCTCAGCAAATTCCTCCGGCTTATCCATTTGTTTAATATGTGCATCATACATTAGATAGCATGGAAGAGGATATATGCCTTGTGCATGAAGAGGATTTCCTCCATTAGGATATAATACTGGAAATGATATGCTTCGATTTTCATCTACGTTAAAATTTTCTTTCCTCTTAACCCTCACTAAATCACCTATTTGTAAACGATGCAAAGCATATTTTTCATTTCTAAGCTCAATTAAAAATACATTCCGGAAAAAATTTTTACAATTCTCACTGTTTACATCAGTTAGCCATCGGATACGTTCCTTAACCGGCAGATCGCTCTCAACAATTGGTTTACCTACCCTGATTATAGATTCAGTTAACAAACTTTCACCTCCTCTCCCTTTTTCATATTAGCTCAACACACCCAAACCCCTGGCTGCCTTTGCTGCCCACCCCTGCATCAACGGCCATTTGCAGCAATTCTCTTGGTCCGGAAATCATGAGTCTACCCGAATATCCCTTTATGACCGTATCTTTATAGTTCAATACATGCATTTTGATTTGCCCCAGTTTTTTAACTTTTACCTCCCCTGCCGGTGCTTGTTTCCCATAATATGCCTGGTATTTTTTGCGTAGGTTGTTTCCTACCAATCTGTCGTAGTCAGGTTCGCCGGGCTGGAAATAGCAAGTATATTTTCTGCCATCCGGTCTGAGAAAAGTACTGTATGCTACAATGGGAGATAGAACCCTTATCTTTATCTCCGGCTTGTCTACTGTATGTTGACGAACAAACATTTTTTCAGCTTCTACTCTATTATTGCCGAAATCAAGCCATCTTTTAGTAAGCATACCATTGGCAATCGAATTACAAAATTCACTGACAGGAGAAGATATTGTCATACTTATATCGTCATAAAACTTAATGCTACCCTTTTCCTTGTTAATTTCATATCTTCCCGTTAACCTGGAAAAAGCAAACAGCTTAAAGCTTCTCCCATCACTTACAAACCCTTTCTCGTGTAAGAAAGCTGCCAGCTGCGGCTCT
>JAQWCA010000139.1 GCA_028706065.1 Tepidanaerobacteraceae bacterium | reverse complement strand
GAGGAAGTATTATTTTCCTCTCTCTAATATCCTTTTATAAGCGGTGATATATACAATTTCATCTTCTCTTTTCCCGATAGACCATACAATTACTTTATCATCTTCTAATATCTCATATACTATCCTATATTTCTTTTTATAAAAATATATTTTTAAACAACCAGATAGATCAATATTACTTTTATTTCCTAACGGTTTACCTAGTTCTGGTGCATTTTTTATCTTTTTCAATATCTTTTTTAAACGGTTCTTAGTGCTTCCATCTAATGATAAAATATCATCTTTTACATCTGGATGAAAAATCAGTTCCATTTCTAAAGCCCCCCTAAACAACTGTCACTCATCTAGCAAATCCATGATCTCATCTTCTTTTAGACTATCCTTTATATCAAAATTCTGTTTTCTTTTAGCAACAACTTCTTCAATAAAAGTGTCCTCTAACTTATTCTCTAGATACTCAATTTTTTCTAGTAACATTTCATACTCTTCAATATCCATCATTATTCCTTCAATATCATTATTTCTCATAATAAATAAAGGGGACTCCTTTGATTTATCTAACATAGCACTAAAATTTCTAACAAATTCAGATGAAGATACCATATTCCTACGGTCTATTCTTAAAGTAACCATTTTAACGCCTCCAAATATAATATATTACATAATATTGTATGAATATTTATAGTAATATTATACATTGTATTTTACATAATAGCAACAAATTAATCATGGTCACTTATTACTCAGCTATATCTTTCGTATAACGTCCTGAGAGTTCCCGATGTTGCCGGGCCTTAAAGGTACCGGCGGAACCCTAGTGCTTGCACTTGGTGAAGCCGGTGCCGTCCAGACTTGGCGCGGTATTTGCCCCTTATCGCTGCCCCGAACTGTAAATACCGTCACATAGGTAATATCGGGAATACTTTGTTATATGACGGAGCCTTGAACTACTTTCACTTTCTTCGAAAGTCTTTCAACTTAAGTTCAATATATTTTTTCATTGCTCCATCGTCAATTTCCGCTTCATCCCAATCGTGTCCGTACATTGAGTCGGGGATTATCATCTGGGTCTAATACTATACTGACTATTGACAAATTATTAGATATAATTTTTTTTATATCTTGCGAATTAAAGAAAGTCTGTTTTAATTTCCTTTCAAAAAAAGCATATGCTTCAGTAATTTTATCATTAGATAGAATTGGTTCCCCGTTAATTATTTGATAAAATGATTTTCTATCGACCTGAGTGGCTTTTCTGGTTGTATAATATTTATGCAGCTCTTGAAATTCTTTGTTTTTGGCTACCATTGGCATTATTCCAGTAAACAGTATACTTCTTAGTCGCCTTCTTTGCGCGTAAACTTAGTAGAAATACTATATTTATCATTATTATCTAAATCGACAAAATCGATTATCACTTCGGTTTTATATCCCCTACCTCCTAAAATTAATTGCACCTAACGTCCGCAGGTTTGCGACGTCCATGGACCTTAAGGCGCAGGCCGGGCTTTAGTGCAACGCCACTTGAGCCCGGACAAGCCGGGCGCGACCGCGCTTAGGTCCATGGATGTGGCGCGCCCACCTCATTCATTGATCTCGCTTCATGTCCCTCTAACCGCGCCCTTGCGCAAACCTGTTGTTAACTGACATCGGACGACTACGTAGGCTAAAGGCTGACAGGATGTCAGCACCTAAAGCTAAAGTTTAATATTCCTCGCCTATTGATAAGATTCTGATTAGCCATATAATATGCTCATAAAGATTTCACCATTTCGACAAATTCAACTGGATGCTGGATAATTTCTGCTGTTTCTTCCACGGAATAACCATCATTAAGATACCTTTTTGCAATGACTGCCATTGATTCCCCGATCTCTATAATATGATAATCAGGGTCATAAATTCGTACAACCCTTTGTTGCCACTCATGTTTCTTGGGTGGGTGAACATATTTAATCCCTGAATACCCTTTAAGTTTTTTGAGAAACTCATCAAAGTCATCAATCTCAAAATATAATTCCATGTTGTTGGATTTTTTAACAACAGTATCTTCCGGAAGATCGACGAGCCAGGCGAAATTCTGCTGAACCGCCGCTAAATGCAACATTCCATCCTAAATCAAGTATGACTTTTTGTTCAAACAGGTCAGTATAGAACCTCTTTGATACTTCAACATCTTTTACTGCTAGTAAAGCAAATTTAAATTGCATTAATTAGCCCCCATCCCATTTACTAAAATCCTCGATTTATCCCTACTTGTTTATCCGCGCCATGGAAGGAGCGATCCTCGTCCGATGTCAGTTAACGTTATCGTATTGCCGAAGTCCATGAGCCTTAGATAATTCCTATCTTAGGCTCATGGATTTGGGTGAAGCGACAGCAGGAGCGGAACTGGCAATACCTTTGTTATATGACGTTGAACAACTACACTATAAAATTTTTTTATTGATAACTTAACTTATTTAACAAAATAACAATTTATATTTTATCTTCATTATGATATAATAATAACATCAATAATGATAAGGAGTGGTTTTCATGCCTAATATTAGACCAGTTTCCGACTTAAGAAATAATTTTAAACAAATATCAGAATTATGTCATGAAGAAGGCGAACCAGTTTTTTTAACCAAAAATGGTAAAGGTGATATGGTTGTTATGAGTCAAACTCTTTATGAAAAACAAAAAGCTTTATTAGAATTATATCAAAAATTAGGAGAAGCCGAAAAAGAAAGCGAATCAAATACATCAAAAATATCTCATAGACAATTAATGAATGAATTGAAGGCTAAGATAAATGAGTAAAAAATATAATATTAATTATCTTCCTATAGCTCAAAAAGATTTAATTGATATAATTGAATACATTCAAGAAGATAATCCAAACGCTGCATTAAAATTTTTAGATCAAATTGAAGAAACTATTTCTAAGTTAGAATATTTTCCATATATGGGAACTATGCCGAAAGATAATCTTCTACAATATAAAGGTTATCGTATATTAATAATTCAAAGCTATTTAGTTTTTTATGTAATAAAAGAAAATTTTTTAGAAGTTGAAATTCGCCGGATCATCCATGGAAAAAGAAAATATGTTTTTTTGCTTTAAGTCCTTTCCGGGTTTATTTATTTTATTTCTATGCCCACGGTTCAATGTCATATAACTTCTTTTTCCCGACCCTACCAGCTGCGGCCTTTAATTGATTTAATTTTTTCCACGATTGCAGCATCATAGTCAAAGGTGATATGTAATTCCTGACTGTTCGCTTCTTTAATTTTTATCGACATACAAATCACTTTTTGAAAAATATTCTCATTTTGATAATTCGATAGTAAATACGAAATTCCTCCAAAATTGTGTGAAGTTATTACCATGTTTCCCCTTTTTCAAAAAGGGAAAGATTAAAGGGGTATTAGGTATCTTTTTAAATTGTATATATTAAAAATTCCCTTTAGCAAATCGGTTTTTTAATAAAAAACCATTATATAAGTCCTTTTAAAAATTTCTGTCTTAATTCCGGTTCAAACTTTTCTATAGCATAGCGCAACATGGTTCGGGGCATGACTTTATAATTATCCTTGAGGAAACTATACTCAACATTAAAATCCCTATTGCCAATCTCCCTTAGCATCCAACCTACTGCCTTGTGTATAAGGTCATGTTCATGGTCCAATAATATCTCCGCTATTTTTAAGGTATTATCAAATTTGCCCTGTTTTATGAAGTAAAAAGTTGATAACATGGCGATTCTTTGTTTCCATAGATTCGGTGTTCTTGCCATATCATACAGTATTGATTTGTCCTTATCGAAAAGGAATGCACCCAAAATGTTTGGTGCGGAGGAGTCAACCAAATCCCAGTTATTCACCGCCCCTATATTATTGATATACATATTGACTATGGCCTCCCTGACCTGTTCATCCTCAGCTCTTTCAAATTTATAAACCAGCATAAAAAGGGCAGTAAGGCGATATTCGTGAACAGGTTCATTTAGCAATTTTTCAATATCTTTCATGTCAATAGCTTTATAATGCTTTTTGGCGACTTTCCTTTGATGAGGTACTGCAACACCTATGAAACGATCACCCTCCCCATAACCGCCTTCAAAAGCTTGAAAGAAGCGGGGCAGGTAAGCAGCTTTTTCACTATCAATATACTTATTTAGCTCTTGTTTGATCTGTTCCACATTGCTCAAAAAGATTTCACTCCTAACTACAGTTTTTTCTTTTACTTGTCATCCAGTTTATCGATAGCTAAGCAAATTAAACCTATAGATAATATAACTATGGCAGTTTTTGCTTCAATTTGCTTTATTATGCTTAAAACAAGTGTTGCAACACCCATGGCCAGGGCCACTCCTGAAAATATCACTTTTTTAAAACCCTTATTCATTGTTTTACCTTCTTTCTCATCTGGTTAATTTGGTTATATCTAAAGCAATCCATTATGTGATCATTAACTAACCCGGTCGCTTGTAAATGAGAATATATTATAACCGGGCCGATAAACTCAAAACCTCTCTTTTTTAAATCCTTGCTTATTACCTCAGATAATTCGGTTTTCGCGGGAATCTCAGATTCATTCTTCCAAGAGTTAACGATGGGTTTATAATCAACAAACTTCCAAATATATTTACTGAAACTGCCAAATTCTTTTTGAACCTCAATAAATCTTTTAGCATTATTGACCGATGCCCTTATTTTCTTTTCATTTCTAATTATACCTTCATATTTCATTAACTCTTCAATTTTTCTATCATCAAACTTGGCTACTGTGATGGGGTTAAAATTATCATATGCTTTCCTATAGCTTTCTCTTTTTCTCAAAATGGTTAACCAACTTAGACCGGCCTGGGCAGATTCCAGCACTAAAAACTCAAACTGTTTCCTGTCATCAAATACCGGAACACCCCATTCTTCGTCATGATACTTAGTATAGAGCTCATCGTTTTCACACCAAGCGCATCTTTTCATTATAGCATCTCCCTTGGTTGCTTTATTCCTGCTTTTCTTATCTTAAATTACCGTTCCTCTGTATTCTAATAAACCCAACCTCTAGCGCTTTTCTCTTATGAATCACATCATTGTTTATATTTACCACTCATCTCCTTTCTTGCCAAAATGGTAAATTCCTTTATAAATCCTGTTTTTGCAGATGTATACCCGTCTCTATCATGCTCAGACTTTTTTTGCAAGTCAACTTTAAGCTTTCCATATTTATCAGCAACATCGGGATGTGATATTAGGTAATCTCTAAAATAGAGTTCATCCCAATCCCCGCTATATCTCACATGAACAGGAAAAGCTTGACCTTTAAATCCTTCCGGTGTATAACCTTTCATAA
>JAQWCA010000138.1 GCA_028706065.1 Tepidanaerobacteraceae bacterium | reverse complement strand
AGATAAGGGTAGAGTGACCTTTGCTGCTGTAATTTTGTTTATTATAGGTATGCTTATAGGGTATTATTTATTTTGGCTTGACCCAGATATCGTTTTTAAGAATTTAGATAAATTATTGGGCAACATACTTAAAATCGGTGAAGCTATGAATAATCGTAGCAAGCTCTATATAACCGGTTTGATATTTCAAAACAATATAAAGGCATTGTTGGTTATAATGTTTGGCGGGGTAGTATTTGGTCTTATACCAATACTTAGTATTTTTTTTAATGGTTTCATCATTGGTATTGTTATGGCTTTGAGCTTATACCAAGGTAAGACTGTGCTTTTTTTCCTGGCCGGTATGCTTCCCCACGGGATTTTGGAATTACCGGCAGTTATAGGGGCTGGGGCCTTTGGCTTAAAAACCGGTATCGATTTGATTTTTCCCGGTTCTATAGGGCGTATTGAATCTTTGAAAGGCAATCTTAAGAAGAACGTCCTTTCTTTAGGGGTTTTTGTTCCCGCCCTTTTTTTAGCAGCAGCCATAGAGGCTATTATAACACCATATGTGATAAAATTTTTTGTATAGGTGTAATTGGAGATTATACTCATATGATATTTGGTATATTATTATATAAATTTATTGAGAAAAAGAGGACTTTCATGTATTTTGTAGTATAATAATACTTGGCAAAATTGCAGCCTGTTTGAAGGGAGTGATACCCATAGAATTATCATCACGGCAGATGTTGATTATGGACATTGTCAGGGAAAATGAACCTATCACCAGTGAACAGATTGCGGACAAGCTCAATCTGACTAGGTCTGCATTGAGGCCGGATCTTGCTGTGTTGACTATGATTGGCATATTGGAAGCCAGACCAAGAGTTGGATACTTTTTTACCGGCAAAGTTCCTAAAAATCTCATATCGGAAAGGATAAGCGAATTAAAGGTAGATAAAATTAAGGCGGTTCCAGTAGTAATAAAAGAAGATACTTCTGTATATGATGCTATAGTAACATTGTTTCTTACTGATGTGGGGACGCTTTTTGTTACCCAAGGTGATGGTAATCTGTCTGGACTTGTTTCTAGAAAAGATCTGCTTAAAATAGTTCTGGGTAATGCAGATATACATAAAATCCCGATTGGTATAATAATGACCAGAATGCCAAATATAATAACAGTTACACCTGAGGAAAGTGCATATGATGCAGCAAGAAAAATAGTTGACCATCAAGTGGATGCTTTGCCAGTGGTAAAAGTAACACAAGAAGAGAACCAAGAAAAATATAAAATAGTTGGGAAAGTAACAAAGACAACTATAACAAAACTCTTTGTAGAAATGGGAAAGGTTTAGGGAGGAGGTAATAATGATAAATAACAACAAGAGTAAACCAATAGTATATGCTGTTTCAGACTCTATTGGTGAAACAGCAGAACTGGTTATTAGAGCTGCGATGATTCAATTTAATTCAGGGAAGGTTGATATTCGCAGAATTCCTTATGTAACTGATAAGGAATATGTAGAAGATATTATTGAGGAAGCAAAAAAAACACCTAATTCCGCTATCGTCTGCACTATTATATTGCCTGAGGTAAGACAGTATCTACTTCATTTGGCAAAAGAAAATCAAATATCCATTGTCGATTTAATGGGGCCCATGATGGATAGTTTTTCAAAGATAACTGAAATCAAACCTCATCTAGAACCCGGATTAGTCCACCGAATTGACGAAGATTATTTTAAAAAGATGGAAGCTATAGAATTTGCAGTTCAATACGATGATGGCAAAGATCCAAGGGGTTTATCCCGTGCAGATGTGGTACTTATAGGAGTTTCCAGGACTTCCAAAACTCCCTTGGCTATGTTTTTGGCTCACAAGAGATTAAAGGTCGCAAACCTTCCCTTGGTGCCTGAGGTATCTCCACCTGATGAACTGTTTAAGCTTGCACCAAGATCAATTATAGGTCTTTCCATTAGCCCTGAAAAGTTGTTGGATATCCGACAAGAAAGACTCAGAGCTTTAGGTTTAAACTCTGATGCAACCTATGCGCAACGAAGCAGAATCATGAATGAAATAAAATATGCAGAAAAGATTATGGAAAAGTTAGGTTGCCCGAAAATTGATGTTTCAAATAAAGCAGTGGAAGAAATAGCCACTAGTATTTTAGAGATAATAAAGAAAGGAGAAAGATAATATGACAAAAAAATTTGTTTACAGTTTTTACGAAGGAAATTCCGAAATGCGCAGCCTGTTGGGAGGTAAGGGTGCAAATTTAGCGGAAATGGTAAAGATAGGCTTGCCAGTACCCATGGGCTTTACTGTTACTACCGAGGCTTGTTTGAATTACTATGATGAAGGTGAAAAAATTTCTGAGGATATCTTATCTCAGATTTTCCAAAAACTAGACAGTCTTGAAAAAGAAGTGGGAAAAAAACTTGGAGATAATGAAGATCCTCTGTTGGTATCTGTTAGATCCGGGGCAGTTATTTCCATGCCGGGCATGATGGATACAATACTCAATTTAGGCCTGAATGACAAAAGTGTTAAAGGCTTGGCGGCAAAAACCAACAATGAGCGCTTTGCTTATGATAGCTATCGCAGATTTATACAGATGTTTGGAAATGTGGTTATGGAAATAGGACATGACAAATTTGAATCAATTATTGATTCAGTCAAGCAAAAGAAAAATATAAACATGGATACTGATATGGATGCCCAAGGTTGGCAAGAAGTTGTAAAGCTTTATGAAGAAAAAATCAAGGAAGAGACAGGTCGTGAGTTCCCACAAGATCCAAAGGAACAGCTTTTAATGTCTATAGAGGCTGTATTTAAATCTTGGAATAATCAGAGAGCCAAGGTGTATAGAAGGATAAATAAAATTCCTGATGATTTAGGGACCGCAGTCAACGTCCAGACCATGGTGTTCGGAAATAAAGGTGATGATTCAGGAACCGGTGTAGCCTTTACCCGTAATCCTTCCACAGGTGAAAATAAGGTTTACGGTGAATTTTTGATGAATGCTCAAGGTGAAGACGTGGTAGCGGGAATACGAACACCACAAAGCATAGAACAACTACAAGATGTAATGCCAGATATATATAAGCAATTTATCGATGTTTGCACCTTACTGGAGAATCATTACCGAGATATGCAAGACATTGAATTTACCATAGAAAATGGAAAACTATTTATGCTTCAGACAAGGAATGGGAAGAGAACAGCACAGTCAGCTGTAAAAGTTGCTGTAGATTTGGTGAAAGAAGGCCTAATTACTAAAGAAGAAGCAGTGCTCCGTGTGCCTGCGGGGCAGTTGGAGACTCTCCTTCATCGCAGAATCGATCCGAATGCTAAAGTGAATGTTATAGCTAAAGGGTTACCTGCTTCTCCAGGAGCTGCATCAGGTCATGTAGTTTTCGATCCGGATGAGGCAGAAACTATGGGTAATGAAGGCCAGAAAGTTATTTTAGTCAGAACTGAGACAACCCCCGACGATATTCATGGTATAGTAATAGCCCAAGGTGTCTTAACCAGCCGTGGAGGTATGACAAGTCATGCTGCTGTAGTTGCCCGTGGTATGGGTAAACCGTGTGTATCGGGCTGTGAAAAGTTAAAAATTGACTATGAAAAAGGTGAATTTCAGGTAGGTGATCTCAT
Source organism: Tepidanaerobacteraceae bacterium (assembly GCA_028706065.1). Taxonomy (GTDB): domain Bacteria; phylum Bacillota; class Thermosediminibacteria; order Thermosediminibacterales; family Tepidanaerobacteraceae; genus JAQWCA01. Next base: position 1,733 of record JAQWCA010000138.1, on the reverse strand, counting down.
AGTCAAGAAAGGTGATACAATTTCTATTGATGGTTCAACAGGGCAAGTAATAGTCGGTGAAGTTCCTATGATTGATCCCGAACTTTCCGATGAATTTGATGAGGTTTTAAATTGGGCTGATGGAGTAAGAACTATGAAGGTCCGGGCAAATGCCGATACCCCTCATGATGCTAAAGTAGCAGTCGAGTTTGGAGCTGAAGGTATTGGACTTTGCAGAACCGAGCATATGTTCATGGCTCCTGATCGACTTCCTATAGTTCAGCAAATGATTATGTCTGAAACCAAGGAACAAAGAGAAGAAGCCCTTGCCCAACTATTGCCAATTCAGCAGGAAGATTTTGAGGGAATTTTTGAAGTAATGGAGGGTTTGCCTGTTACAGTAAGATTGCTTGATCCTCCACTACATGAATTCTTGCCTAATTCCGAAGAACTTATAACGGAAATAGCGGAACTTAAATTAAAGGGCACTTCAAAAGAGCTTGTAGCTAAACAAGAAATGCTGAAAAAAGTGCGTGCTTTAAGTGAAATGAACCCGATGTTAGGTCTTAGAGGTTGTAGACTTGGACTACTATATCCGGAAATATATATTATGCAAGTAAAGGCAATCTTGAAGGCAGCATGCAATCTTACCAAACGTGGTATAAAAGTAATACCTGAAATTGAAATACCTTTGGTAGGTCATGAACTGGAACTTAAAACACTTAGAGAGATTGTAGAAAAAACTGCCGAAGGTGTATTTGCAGAAGAAGGAACAAGAGTGAATTACTTTATTGGAACAATGATAGAGCTGCCAAGAGCATGTCTAACTGCTGATGAAATTGTTAACTCTGCAGACTTCTTCTCCTTTGGAACAAATGACCTAACGCAGACAACTTTTGGCTTTAGTCGTGATGATGCCGAAGGTAAGATACTTCCACACTATGTGGACCAAAAAATACTTTCCGATTCCCCTTTCATCGTTTTAGATAGAAATGGCGTCGGCTCTTTAATGAAGACGGCGGTGGAAAAAGGCCGGGGCGTAAAATCAGACTTATTAGTTGGTATTTGTGGAGAACACGGTGGAGAACCCAGTTCGGTTGAATTCTGCCATATTATCGGTCTTGACTTCGTAAGTTGCTCACCCTTTAGAGTGCCGATTGCAAGACTTGCAGCGGCTCAAGCAAAGATTAACCATAAGTAGTAATAATAAAGAGGCGTTTAATCGCCTCTTTATTATTATGAAATGAGGTCTACTGTTATAAAATTTTTACATCAAAATCATTATATTAAGAGGATATAAAGCCCGGAATATCGAATACAATCAAGAGGAGAAAGAGGAGACTAAATCACACTGAAATTTTCCGGGAGGTGTAGTCCTGTGAATTTTCGTCAAAGACAAGAAGAGTTTGAGAGAAAGTATCTCTCTCCGTATGCTGCCTTAAGCTCTAAAAGCAAAGGAAGACGTATTCCAGAGGAAAAGTGTAGCGTTCGAACAGACTTTCAAAGAGACCGCGATAGAATACTTCATTCAAAAGCTTTTAGGCGGTTAAAACATAAGACACAGGTGTTTATTTCTCCCGAGGGTGATCACTATAGAACTCGATTGACCCATACACTTGAAGTGGCACAGATAGCAAGGACTATCTCCAGAGGTTTGAGATTAAATGAAGATCTGACAGAAGCCATTGCTTTAGGCCATGATTTAGGGCATACACCCTTTGGTCATACTGGAGAACAAGTGTTGAGCAGCCTCA
>JAQWCA010000137.1 GCA_028706065.1 Tepidanaerobacteraceae bacterium | reverse complement strand
TCAATGAAGATATCATCAAAGAGATTTTTATAAAAGCTGCCAATAAGCTTCTTGAGGATAAGGATGAAATAATTTCTAACTTTGAAATATTAAAAACTACAGCATTTAATACTAAGGATTTAGAAAGCAAGAAAAACGAGCTACAAAGTGAACTCGAAATTGTGGCTAATTTAATCCAAGATGTTATTAATGAAAATGCTCATACAGCCCTAGACCAGGATGAATATCAAAGAAGATATAATGGCCTTGTGGAAAGATTTGATACCACCAAGTCTGACCTTGAAGCTACAACAGGCCAGATTAAAGACAAGATTACCAGGCATAAAAACTTAGAAATATTCCTAGATGAGTTGCAAAAACAAGATGGATTGATTTCAGAATTTGACCCTCTTCTGTGGAATAGCCTAGTTGATTATGTGACGGTTTATGAGAAAGATAAAATTCAAGTCACATTTAAAAATAGTTTTATTATCTAATTTTCCTAAAAAGAAAGACTCGTTATAACTAAAGTCTTTCTTTTTAAACTATCTTTTTGCTTTCCTTAACTCACTACCATCAATATTTTTAATATCACCTATTATTTTTTCCCCATCAAAGTGATACCAACCTAAATAATCAGCCCATTTTTTTGTATTATGCATCATACCGCTTGAAAGATATTTCTCTACTTTTACCCTCCAATGTATTTTAAAGTTATTCTCACTTAGCCACTTACACAAAATATCCTTTCTGATTAATAATTGATGATTTGCTTCATTATCAACACTAGGATTTAGACAAACTAGCTCATCTCCTACATAATAATAACCTGGTCTAGGGGAACCTTCTAATCCCATACCTTCGATAATAAATTTGGTTGGTATATCAAATGCTATAGAATCTTCCTTTGAATGGTCCGTTTCTTTCTCCCAGATATAACGCTGTGTAGTCTGCTTTATTTTAATAGTTGTCCCAGTATTAGTTTCTACTTCCTCCCAATCATCAATTCCGTATATACCACAGTTTTCCTTAAAAGGTTTAGACCAATAGTACTCTCCTATATAGACATCGTACCAACTTAGTTCACTCGTTTTTTCAGCTTCAAAATCATACTCATTGTTGTCTTCTGTAATATATGAAAATATATATGCTCTCATCGTTTTTTTATCTGTTTCTTTGTCTTCTATATAATCAGCTGGATACTCGTTCCAATGCGGATAAAAGCATAATGTTATCCATTCATTACCTTCAGTATCTTTCATTGCCAAAAGATTTTCACCTACATCTAGTTCTTCTTTAATCCATGCTTCTCCAGCTTTAGAAACTGGGATATAGTCGAAATTACTATACCATGCTCTTGATGGTTGTCTAAATCTCAAACCTTTTTTTTCGTTTATTAAAAGAGTAGGGTCTATATCACGTACATTTAATTGCCATGCCCCAGAATATAAACAAGTATTTTTTTCTGCCCACCAATCTTCATCTTTTAATCTATGGTTATCAGCCACTAGTGCTAGTAATTTGTGAAATACAATCCACTGATATTTTTTACCCACCCTCTCAATACGATTAACACTTCTTCCTCTATAAGGGGTCTTATCGCTATCATGAATAAATGGATCATATCCCATTTTTATTATCTCCATAATACTCCAATTTTCTAGATCTTTTATTATTTCTTCTATTCCTGAAAATTTATTCAACGAATATTTAAATGTATATCTACCAAAATCACCATAACTATGATCACCCGTATCCATAGAGGAAGTAATACTGTAAAAGCCATAGGCTCTATCATACTTATTTTTTAATAATTGCATTTCATCATCAGTCGGAAACTCATTGGGCATAATAGTTTTATAAGGAGGCGTTATCTTTTCTTTAATATCTTCTACCTCATGGGCAGAATAAATCTTGCAACTTATGGCATACTCTACAATTCCTTTTGCATAATCCCTAATTAAAATATTAGGAAATATAATAGATTCATTAAAGAAATTATTAATTACAAAATCAGATAAGTTTCTAATCTTGCCATGGTTTTTTTCATAAACAACCGCTCCAAAAGCTGCTGCATATACTCTTTCCAAAATATATTTATCCTCTAAATCCTTCATTCTATTTATCAGGTCTATAAATTCATCGGCATAACCAAGATATATACAAGTCAGACCCTTAGTTGCACTATCCCTCAAATTACGATTAGAAGAAGATAAAAAGTAACTTAAGGTTAATCCTAACAAATATCTTGTCTTTATTTCTAACGGGTGTTTCCTATCAATTCTCCAACACCATTTAACAATACGCTTATAAATATTATAAGTATAGTCCTCATATTTTGTATTTAGGTGTGGAGTCCACCATGCATCTAGTTCCGCCATACTTTGTTTAGCAAAGAAATTTTCAATGATAAACTCTATATTAAAAGGATGAGCAGAAACTGAAGCTATAGGAAGCAAGCTATCAATAATAATTAGTTTAAGTTCTATATTATCTTTTGAAATATCAGTTAACCATTTAGTAAGAATTGAAGATTTGCTCAATTCAGTTCTCCATTGAAAACTTTTTAACAATGCTTTTAAAATTTGATAGGTAACTTTTCCATCTGGTACACATTCTACAATTTCAATTCCATATTTCTCAGGTAAAACTATAGCAAGTAATTCAAGTTTTGTATTATATCCGTAGTTTATGCCTTTAAACATCTCCTTAAAAAATGGCAATGTCTTCATATAGTCCGAAATACTATGATTCGTACTTTTTTGCCCAAGCCAGTATAGTAGAATCTTATAATCTCTCATCTTATCATATGCAAAACTAACATCTTTTTCAGTTGTTCTAAAATTAGAATATGTTCTAAAAACTCCCTCTTTAATTAATGCATCAAGGAAATTAAAATATTCTGAAGGAGAATTATTACCTAAATGTTTATCTATTTCGACACCAAGTAATTCCTTTAGTTTAGAATATGGAATAGCGTATGAATTTTCTATAGCTAAAGTCTTAGCTAATAATTCGGTTGCAACATTAACTAGTTCCAATGATTTTTCATATCTAAATTTTCTATATAATTTCTCATTTATATGGCTTATATATTGCTCAATAATCTTTGGAAAAGATGGTAACTCTTGAGTTTCTATTGAGTCCTCACAAGACTCACAAAACAATTTTAAAAATAATGGATTATTAAACTCTGTGTTAAATATAGGCACTCTAATGTCTAAATTGTAATATTCAAAAAAGTGTTCACAGGCAAAATCATAAGTTTCCTCAAAACCAGTATGTTCTATCAATACCATTGATTTCTTAGACTTTTCCGGTAAGATATCATGAATATAGTCAGTTCTTACGCTAGCAACAAACGCTATCCAAGGATAGCCTCTTATTTCAGTTTCTAGGCCAGCAAGATACCGTTGCCATATATATGTTCCTTCTCCTTCATTAAGGGCATCTATAACTATCAAAATACGCTGCATATGAACTTGCCCAATCGTATTTAACAATTGAAGCAAGGATGAGAAGGAGCCCGAATACTGCAATCTTTGTTTAATAGTTTCTCTAGGTTCAATAACATTGGAGAATTGTTCTCCTAATAACAAAATGGCTGGTATTCCCCTTTCTTTTTGTTTAAGGCATATATCAGCAAGCAAATGTGATTTCCCGATTCCTGGTTCTCCATGTAATATCATAAATGGATTTTCAGACAATGTTATATTCCTTGAAATAAGATTATTTCCTTCTTCTATTATTAATAGTAGATCATTAAGTTTTGTTTTATAATTTGATACTTTAGTTTCTTTATCTATAAAGTAATCGTCTATCTTACTCCAAATTGATTGTAGTGTTTTTTCAATTTCATTTAAATACAAGGTAATCTCAGAACAATCGATAGATTCCATTTCTAAAAAAGAGTCCATTCTTAATAATTGCTTTATATGTTTCTGTATATCTGTAAGATGATTAGTTTCATCTGATATGTTAATACTTTTTTTCAAACCGATACACATTTCTATAGTGTTTTCCAGGCTTATTTTTAAACTATAATAATATTTCTGTATTCCCTTTAATGCCCGTTCATTTCTTAGTAAATAATCAAATACTGATGACAATTCAAGTTCAATGTTTAATTCTGATGTATATCTGGGTCCTAGATCTGATATTGCAGAATCTAGATTTAAGCTAAATTTTTCAAATGTGAACTCGTTTCCATTAAACCAATAATATCTTAACCCCTCATATTTGGGAGATACTAATAGTTCATTTAATTTTGATTCATCCCATAATTCAACTTTAAATTTCTTTTCTTCATTCGAATGTTCGGTTTCCCACTTCTTTACTTTTTCATTCCACTTAGTTTTTGCACTTTTTATAGGTTTACCCCCTCTTCCAATATAATGAGGGTCTGGCAAATTAAACGGTATAGCTACTACGTAAACTGTCATTTTTTCATGATTTTTTACAGCTGTTTTAATAGAACTGTCAACTTGTGAGATTAAATCATCTATAGAAAAAACATATTTGGCCTGCCATCCAATCTCTGTATTGTCTTCTAACTCCCAATAACACTCAACTCCTCCGTCTGGAGTACCAAGTCTGTAAAATTTTTTTTGTTTCTTTAGTTTCACACCTCGAGCAAGTTGACAAACCAATTCTTCAAAACCATTGTTTTGTGAATTATTATGTATGCGTATACTTCTCCAATTTAAAGTCATGTTCCACCTCCTAGCCTCCTTATAAATCTATCATAATAAAAAATAGCCGACTACCTCTGCCTTTGACTACTGCACACCCCTTATTCCTTTGCACACCCCTAAGCACAGTAACTTTTAGGATAATTAAATTGTATCAATCTCTGCAAGATTATATCCAATACCACCCCATGAGTGGGCTCTATAGTATTAACAATCATCTTTACCAGGGATTTTGGTGTAAAGAAAACTCCATCATCCGAAGCAATTGCAGAAGCAAATTTGTTTAAGAAATACTCATAAATACGTCCAAGGATATCATCGTTGATTTCGTTCAATGCACTATTATTAAAGATACGCAACAACTCTTTCAACAAATCATTTCTGAAAGAGGTGTATGTTTTCGGTAGAATTCCTTTCAATTGCGTACTCTCTGCCTCAATCAGCTCCATGGCCTCATTTACCGCCTTACCACAATCGGCATCGTCAGGCAAATTGAGCAGATAATCATATCGGGCCTTCTCAGGCAAAAAGATAGCGCTTTTTTGCTTAAAATCACTAGATTCAACTGGAAGTACACGACCATTACGCACTGGACGGTCTTTTAGTATTTCTGTCTCTACATATTTAAACCGACTATATGCATAACGTAAAAAGATTAAGCCGAGGACTGGCATAGAATATTCCTGTGAACTTAATTTGGAACCTTGGCGTAAGAGAT
>JAQWCA010000136.1 GCA_028706065.1 Tepidanaerobacteraceae bacterium | reverse complement strand
ATTTTCCATCGAAGCCAACAGAATAGGCAAATCTTTAAAAATAGACAGGGAAGTAATCGAATCACTGATAATGAGCACAAAAAGCGGAAATATCGGGCAGCTGAAGTCAAACATCCAGCTCGCCTGTGCCCAAGGATTTATGAGCAGTCTGGAAACTACAGAGGATATCATCAAACTAACCTTTGATGACCTACCTACGGAAATCAAAAACACCTTTTTCTCTTTACAGAATAGAAAGCGTAAACTAAAGGATTTGGAAAAGTACATCATAGGATCAATAATCATAAAACCCGATGGGCAGGAAGTCATTGTCCAGGAAGATGATTACGAATTGCCGTATAATCTATATAAAATTATTGAAGAAAAGGTTTCCCTTCTGAAAAAAGAAGGTGTTGATGATAAGTTTATTGAGCAATTTATAACAACTGACATAAATATCCATATCAAGCATAACTTTAGCAACTGGCAACATGAGGATTTAAACCTAATCGGGATCGAAAAGATCGTAGGTGAGGACATGCTGGCCTTCGTAAATTCCATTAAAAAGCATGTCGAAGACAGGACAGGCATCACTGTAAATGATAGTTTCGTATATTCCTTAAGCTTGCACATATGCCAGTTACTAAAAAGAGTGCCAGACTACACCGTCTCAAAACAAAAGCATACATCGAAAATTGTAGATAATAATTCGGAAGAATACATGTTGGCATTAGAAATAAAAGGCATGATAGAGGAAAAATACAATGTAACCCTACCGGAAATGGAAGTAGTATATCTTAAGATCTTGATAAATTTGATTCGGGAGACCAACACGGAAAAAAGGGTGGGGGTATTGGTTGTTACCCATGGAACCGCTGCATCGAGTATGGTTGATGTTGTAAATAAATTAATGGGTGAGTCCCAGCTGAGCTATATTGATATACCGCTGGAAGAAAAACCGATGGATACGTACCCCAGGATTGTAAAGAAAATAAAGGAGCTGGATGAAGGAAAGGGCATCTTGCTATTGGTAGATATGGGGTCTCTTGCCAAAGTGGAATCAATAATTCAAGATGAAACAGATATAAAAGTGAGGACAATAGATATGGTTTCAACGCCTCTCATATTAGAGGCCGTTAGGAAAACTCAGTTTTTAAAAATGGATTTAGACAGCACATACAGCTCTCTTATGAACTTCAAGGGCTACAGCCTATTTTTCGACAATATGGATGAAGGGTATATCGAAAAGGTTATAGTAACTGTTTGTTCCACAGGTGACGGTGCAGCGATGAAATTGAAAGAATTGGTACAAGGCATGATTTACAGGATGGTTCATACACATATAAGAGTGATCCCTATAGGCATTTACAAAGTCGAAGAAAAATTAAAACTACTTAAAGAAAAGTATAAAATCATTGCTACCGTCGGAGTTACCAATGTTGACAGCTCTATACCTTTTATATCTTTAGAATCTCTTATACAGGGAAAGGGAAGTCAGCTTCTAACAGAAATACTAAAATCGGAAAATTATAGCATCTTTGAAAGTGAAGAATGTGTGATAATAGAAGATCTAGGAGTTGAAACCTTAAGCAAATTTTTAACCTTCCTAAATCCGCATAAGATCATTGAAAGCTTGATTGATTTTACAAAATCCGTAGAAAATGAGTTGGAAATTGAGTTCAAAAATTCGCTGAAGATAATGATGCTGATTCATATTGGATGTGCACTGGAGCGGATAGTTACAAATAAAGAAATAACATACAATCAAGATATTCCAACCATACCGGAAAAATGTATCAAAGCGGTGAGAAAAGCCTCTAAAATCTTTGACAATGAATTAGGGTTAAAACTGTGTGACGGTGAAATATATACAATTTCAGAGATGATTACAAATGTTTATAGTGATTCATAAATAATTGTTTAATAATATATGAGTATAAAATTATTATAAAAATACTACGATGTGTATAACAAGACATCTTAAAATCCATAGAAGGCAGTCTGGGACAGTGTATGGCCGGACTGCCTTTTTTTATGCACATAACTGGCACGGAATATGCAATATAAGTTATACAAATACAAGAAATATGGAGGCTTATTATGAGAGTTAGGGAAGATAGAATAAAAAGGTTGTTTAGAGAAGATGATGGTCTAGCTGTAAATATTCCTATCGATCATGGAATAGGAGGTGTACGAAAAGGGTTGGAAAGACCCGTCGAAACCCTTGAAAAACTTATTAAGTGTGGGATAGACGGCACACTGCTGCAGTTTGGCATGGTTAAAGTCACTGATCATCTTTTTAAAGATGTAAATTCACCGTCAAGGATGCTGACTTTAGATTACAGACAGTATTGGAACATTCCCGGGCGAAGGGATGGAATCTTTGGCTGCTTTTTAAGTTCTTCCGTAGAACAGGCGGTAAAATATGATTGTGATGCGGTAAAAGTAGCTATGCCCTATGGCCTTGATTACAAACTTACCGAAGACCATATCAAAATGATATGTGAAGTAGTAAAAGAGGGCGATAAATGTGATATGCCTGTGGTGGTGGAACCGATGCCTATGGGCAAGGATATACCGAAAGAATTGAAAAACGACTCTCAAGTGATTTCCAATGCCTGCCGAATTGCAGTTGAGCTTGGAGCTGATGTCTTAAAAGCACCTTACTTCGAAGATAAGGACTTATTTAGAGAAATGGTAGACAACTTAAAGGTCCCCGTAATGATTTTAGGTGGATCTCCCAGAGATATTAAAGGTGTTTTGCAAACGGCCCAGGATGCAATTGAAGCGGGAGCCAGAGGTGTGGTTTTTGGAAGAAATGTATGGCAGCACCCAAAGATGGAGGAAGTCGTCAAAGCATTGATTGATATAGTTCATAACAAAAAAAATGCAGAAGAAACCGTTAAGAAGTACAACTTAGGGTAATATGCCATATTATGGGGTGAGACTAATGAGGAAAATAATTATCGCTACCCATGGAGATTTGGGTAGAGCATTACTAAGCAGTGCAGAGTTGATTTGCGGTAAACAGGAAAATGTTGTGGTATTGAGTATCAAACATCAGGTAAATATGGACGATTTTAAGTTACTCATTGAAAAAGAGTTGGAGAACTTTGCCGATGAGAAAGCGCCGCTGATTTTAGTGGATGTATTCGGAGGGAGTCCTTCCAATGCAGCGGTAATGCAAATAAAAGACCATGACATAACCGTTATGACCGGAGTGAATTTACCGATGCTGTTGGAGATTTTATCCGGTAGGGAAGCATGTGGATTGGATGAATTGGTAAAGTTGGGTTTTGAGGCAGGAACACAAGGTATAAAAATCATAGATAAATCTTTTTTTAAAAAATAAAAAAGAGGTGAAAAAAACATGGAAAATCTTAAATTATGCCGTATTGATGATCGTTTGATACATGGGCAGGTTGTTACAAAATGGATTAAATCAGTTCAGATTAATATGATTTTAATTATTGATGATAAGTTCGCAAAGGACACTTTTATGCAAAGCCTGTATAAATCCGTGGCACCCGGTGGACTGAAACTGAAAATGATGAGTGTAGATGATGCTTGTGTCCAATGGGAAAAAGATCAATTCAAAGATAGTGAAATGATGGTCCTCTTCCGGAATGTTGATACCGTCTTGCGAGTGGTCGAAAAGGGGATACCAATTAAAAGTCTTAATATCGGAGGAATGGCAACCAAGCACGGTAGCAAAACCGTTGTCGGCACGATCAGCTTGACGGAAGAAGAAGCTAAGATTTTATATGACATGCAGAGAGAAAAAGATATGGATATATACTTTCAAATCTTACCTGATAATAGTAAGGGCTCTTTGGTGAATGTCTTGAAAAAACATTTTCCGAATGTAATAAAATAAATTTTATATCAGAAGGAGGAGCAATATTATGGAAATTTCATTATTCCAAGCTATCTTGCTAGGTTGTTGGGCAGCTTTTTTCCACACTCAGATATTTTATACTTCATCCGGTATTATAAGACAGCCTTTAATTACAGGCCTGGTAGTAGGCGCTATTTTAGGGGACATCCCGTCTGCCATGATTGCCAGTGCCCCTATTCAGTTGCTTTACATGGGTGTTTTGGCCGTTGGTGGAGCAGTGCCCACAGACACTTGTGTCGGGACAATCATGGGTGTTACTACTGCCTTGGTAGCAGGAGTAAACCCCGAACAGGCCGTCGTGGTTGCTCTCCCCGTTGGGTTGTTGGCTAACCAATTACTCAACATACTTTACATTGTTCAAGGTACCTGGGTCCACAAAGCAGATAAGGCCGTAGAAAACTGTGATCTTGAGGCAATTTCCCGATATGGAACAATTTATCCGTTTATAGTTCCCTTTATCATTTACGTGCCGGCTATAGCCTTGGCTGTATATGCCGGTGCCGATGCGATCAGTGCCTTATTAGCGGCAACACCTCAAAACATATTACACGCTCTGGAAGTCGTAGGCGGCGTGCTGCCTGCTCTTGGTTTTGCCATGACAATTACTGCCATAGGCAAGAAAAGCTTATTTCCGTATTTTGTCGGAGCTTTCTTTATAGCTACCGCCATGAAGAATTTTGGAGGAATAAGCTTGACAATATATGCCATTGTTGGTGCTGTTGTCGGTTATTTACATGTTGTGTATACATCGAAAGAACAGGAGGCTTAATAGATCATGACTGACATAAAAAAAACTACTAACAAGCCTGAAGAAATAACAGACAAGGACCTTAGAAAAGCATGGTTTAGATGGTGGACTTTTGCAGAAGTCTCCCACTCCTTTGAGAGAATGCAGGCTGTGGCGTTTTGTAACGCTATAATGCCGATACTGAAAAAACTTTATAAGGAAAAAGAAGAGCTAAAAGCGGCTCTCAAAAGACATTTACTATTTTTTAATACCCAAGCTACTTGGGGAGGCAGTGTTACCCTCGGTGCATTCATCGCCCTTGAAGAACAAAGGGCCAAGGCCATGGCCGAAGGTGACAGTGAAAGTCTTGATCCAGATGTAATTACATCTACAAAAGTGGGTTTGATGGGGCCTTTGGCCGGAATAGGCGATTCACTCGAGTGGGGCACCTTCAGATATATAGTATTAGCCCTTGCGATTCCCTGGGCCAGTGAGGGTATGTGGATAGCAGGTTTTTTGCCCTGGTTAATTTTTGTTATTGCAACATACTCCTACGGATATTTTTTCTTTAAGACATCATATAGATTAGGTAGAGGTGCCGCACTTAAAATGTTGGAGTCCGGTGTGGTTCAAAAAATAATCGATGGGACCTCTGTACTTGGCATGGTAATGATGGGAGTTTTGGCGGCAAACTACATCAAGGTATCTGCTGCTCTCCAATGGACCCTAAATGAACAACAATTTACACTACAGTCGTTATTCGATAAGATACTTCCCGGTATTTTAGATCGGAAGAGCG
>JAQWCA010000135.1 GCA_028706065.1 Tepidanaerobacteraceae bacterium | reverse complement strand
TTCGTCTAAAATTGTAAAAGGTGTTTTTTTTCTCGAAGCTGTACTTGCACTGTTCATAGCTTTTGGTGTTCTTATTGGTGTTACTGATATTATAAGATATTTTAAAATTATCTACATCACAGCTCCAATGGAAACTTTTCCGGTTATGCAAACGTTTTTAGGTCATATTTTAACTTTAGTAATTGGTTTAGAGCTTACCATAATGTTGGTTAGACATACTCCCTCCAGTGTTATAGAGGTTTTACTTTATGCAATTGCTCGAAAAATGATAATTGAATCTAAAAGCATGGTCGATATACTTTTAGGTATAGTTGCGATTGGTGGGTTGTTTTTAATCAATAAAATTTTCGACCCCGCTAGAAACTTTATTACTGATAGCAATATTGTTAATCCTGCTACCCTCGTCACTGACCTAAACAAACGATTAGAAGTTAAAATACCTTCAGATTTAGGCAATACCATTGGAGGTGTGGTAGCAAAACTTTGTCATGAAAGTGGAGAGAAATTAGAGAACGGGAAAACACTAAGGATTGCCGATGCTGAGATCACTATCTTATCTATGGATGATGAATTAATCAGAGAATTGAAAGTAATAAAGCAAGAAGAAAAGGATGACATATACCGTGAAATTTGATGTTTTAAAAAAATCGGCAAATACTACAGCCAGATTAGGTATCCTTGAAACATCCCATGGTAGTTTTCAAACTCCCGTATTTATGCCCGTTGGGACTCAAGCTACGGTAAAAACCATGACACCGGATGAGCTCAAGGAAATAGGTGCTAAAATAATCTTGAGCAACACCTATCACTTATACTTAAGACCCGGGCATGAATTGGTAAAGGAAGCCGGAGGGTTGCATAGTTTTATGAATTGGGATGGCTCTATCTTGACAGATAGCGGTGGGTTTCAAGTTTTTAGTCTTGGAAAGTTAAGGGAGATAAGCGAAGAAGGAGTAACATTTCGGTCTCATATTGATGGGTCTCTTCATTTTATCGGTCCTGAAATCTCTATAGAAATACAAAACGCTCTTGGCGCCGATATTATTATGGCTTTTGACGAATGTATACCATATCCTGCTAATTATGATTATGTTTTAAAATCAGTTGAAAGGACTACTAGATGGGCTAAGAGATGTCAAAAAGCTCATAACAATATCGACTCTCAAACTCTGTTTGGAATTGTGCAGGGTGGGATGTATAAAGACTTAAGGCGAAAAAGTGCTATGGATATGGTGTCACTTGGTTTTAAAGGATATGCAATTGGAGGTTTGAGCGTTGGAGAGCCTAAAAATGTAATGTATGAAGTTTTGGATTTTACAGTTCCTTTACTTCCCGATGATAAGCCAAGATATTTAATGGGCGTAGGTTCACCGGATGATTTATTCGAAGGGGTTACCAGGGGCATAGATATGTTTGATTGTGTTTTACCTACTCGCATTGCTCGAAATGGTACTGTTTTTACTAAAAATGGGAAACTAGTAGTTCGAAATGCTACTTATGCCAAGGATTTTTCACCTTTAGATCTGGATTGTGATTGTTATACTTGTAAAAACTATACACGTGCTTATATTCGTCATTTGATTAATACTAACGAGATATTGGGAATAAGACTGACAACAATTCATAACCTACATTTTCTTATTAATTTAATGAAACAGATACGAAAGGCAATCAAAGGTGATTATTTATTGCAATTAAAAGATGAGTTTTATTCAAATTTTGGAATATATCAAGAGGTTAATAAAAAATGAAAAAAATATGCCTTCATGCGCATTATCGATTATTCAAGATTGGCTTTCATTGAACTCAAATTAGGTATATGTAATGAAATTTGTATTTTAACATGGTAACAAAAAGGATTTTCTAAATTAATATAGAACTAAATAATAACATATTTAAATTGAAAGGGTGGGATTAAGGTTTGAATCCAGCAGTATTTATGCAACAGTTTGGTTCAATAATAGTTATTTTTGCGATTTTTTATTTTTTAATCATTCGACCGCAGCAAAAGCGGGAAAAAGACCGTAGGAATATGCTTTCTAGCTTAAAAGAAGGTGACGATATTGTAACCATTGGAGGTATATACGGCAAAATACTAAATTTAAAGGAAGATGTAGTTACTCTTGATATTGGTGACAAGATCAAAATAAAAGTGACACGATCTGCCATAGGAAACGTACTAAAGAAAGTGGAAAAAACGGAAAATTAGTTTGTTTTATCGTAAAAAAAGTATGACAAAAAGCAGGGAAAATTCCTGCTTTTTGTCATATAGTACCTCCTTTGGTAAATAAGTATAGATAAAGGGGGTTAATTGATATGAAATCATCATTAAATGGCAAAAATGGCTTAGAGTTTGTAAAAATTTTAAAAGGCGTGATATATGCGTATTTATACACTATAATATTATTTTTAATACTGGGTTTGATTTTATACTTAACAAGAGTATCGGAAAATATTATTCCGACGGCTGTAGTTGTCATTAGTGCTGTAAGTATATTATTGAGTGGAGTTAGAGTGACTAAAGATATAGAAAGCTTAGGATGGTTGCATGGAGGTTTGGTTGGTTTTTTATACATGGGCATTCTTGTAATGCTTAGCTTTTTGATTGTGCCATCTATATCGTTTGGGTGGAATGTCGCCGTGGATCTTTTTCTTGGGTTCTTTATGGGAGTGCTTGCCGGGATACTGGGGGTCAATCTTTAACTAAGGCAAGTTTAAACTGGTATAATCTTTTCAATGATAACATTTTATGCTATAATCTTCATAGATTAAAAAGAGGAGGAACTAAAAATGAAGCATATCATACCATTACATAGAGGAAGTTTGAACAAAAAAGAAAATCTTCTTCAAAAAGGTTGTGGCGAATGCCAGTCTTCATGTCAGTCTGCATGTAAAACATCATGTACAGTTGCCAATCAGGTATGTTCGAAAGAAAAATAAAAGGGCCTGTAAAGGCCTCTTTTTTATGTTTAATTTAAGTTTGTTGACAAGCCAATAATGAGAAGGATATAATAAATATTGCAATCAAAGTAGAGAATGGGGGAAGAAACTTAACATGGATTCAAAAACAAAAAGCCTCATTAAAATTGTGGCTTCAATCATCGTTGCAGCTATTTTAGCATATGCAACATTATATGGTTTTCAAATAGCAGGATATAAGGTTATTCCTATAAAGAAAGCTATAAAACTTGGACTTGATTTGCGCGGTGGAGTATCAGTTCTACTTGAGGCAACTCCAAAAGCCGGTGAACAAATAACAGGTGAAAAGATGACTGGAGCAGAAAATGTTATTAGGGGAAGAATTGATCAACTGGGTGTTACCGAACCTGTTATTGTAAGGCAAGGAGACACTAGGATCCTAGTAGAGCTTCCTGGAGTTAAAGATTCTCAGAGGGCATTGGAGATCATTGGTCAAACTGCCTCACTTCAATTTATTGGTCCCGATGGTGAGGTTATTCTTACCGGAGATAATGTGAGAGACGCAAAAGCCGTCTACGGTAACCAAAATGAACCTATGGTCAGCCTCAAATTAGACTCCAATGGTGCTAAAAAATTTGCTGAAGCAACTGCTAAGTATTTAGATCAGCCCATTGCTATAATGCTCGATGAACAAGTAATATCAGCTCCATTTGTTGAAAACGTTATTACGGGTGGAGAAGCGGTCATAACACACATTCAAAGCATTGAAAAAGCTGCAGAATTGGCCACATTGATAAGAGCCGGTGCATTGCCTGTAGATCTTGAACAGCGACAAGTAATGTCGGTTGGTCCTACTCTGGGAGCCGATTCTTTGAATAAAAGCCTAAAAGCTGGTTTGGTCGGAGTTGTCCTTGTTTTGATTTTTATGTTGATAAATTACAAATTATCAGGGCTTGTTGCTGATTTTTCGTTATTAGTTTATATTATGCTTGTATTAATAATTTTTTCGTCAATTGGTGCAACCCTTACATTACCTGGCATTGCTGGTTTTATCCTTTCAATAGGTATGGCTGTAGATGCTAATGTTTTGATTTTTGAAAGATTTAGAGAGGAATTACGCAATGGTAAAACTTTAAGGGCTGCTGCTGATGCAGGTTTTCATCGCGCTATTACCACTATTGTTGATTCCAATATAACTACAGTTATAGCTGCACTTGTCCTTTTATATTTTGGTACTGGCCCCATAAAAGGTTTTGCAGTGACTTTGATAATAGGTATTGCAGTCAGTATGTTTACAGCGGTAACTGTTACCCGTCTTATATTGATAAACTTGATAAATACACGATTATTTACTAATAAAAAACTATTTGGTGCATAAGAGGTGAAAAAAGTGAAAACATATAAGATAATGGAAAAAAAGCGTATATGGTTCGGCGTTTCTCTTGCAATAATCACTCTGGGTCTTGTATTCATGTTGATGAGCGGCTTTAACTGGGGTATTGATTTTACCGGAGGCAATATGTTGCATTTTGACATACATCAAACCTATGAGTTGCAAAATGTTAGAGAAATTATAGAAAAGCTTGATATTAAAGAATTTGAAACTAAAAAAGCAGGTGATTCTAGGCAGCAATTAATAATAAGAACCGTTGAGTTATCAAAGGAGATGCAAACAAAGATCCTTGATACATTAAAACAAGAATGGCCTGAAACGGAACTTATCAGGGCTGAAGCCATAGATGCTGTCATTGGTAAAGAACTGCAAAAACAGGCGATCATAGCTTTGATTATAGCGAATATTGGAATGCTCGCATATATTACCATTAGATTCGAATTTAAATCGGCTATAGCGGCAGTTTTGTCCTTAATACACGATGTTTTGATCGTATTGAGCTTTTATGCGATTTTCAGTATTCCAATAGACAGTTCCTTTATCGCCGTGATTCTTACCGTGGTGGGCTACTCTATCAATGATACGATAGTAATTTTTGATAGGATTAGAGAAAACCTCAAAAGTATGAGAAAAAGACCTTTTGAAGATGTTATTAATTTCAGCATTTCTCAGACCTTGTCACGATCTTTTAAAACTTCAGTCACTACTCTTATAACCATTACAGCCCTTTTTATATTAGGTGGTGAAACAATAAAAGACTTTACATTGGCATTGATCATTGGTGTAAGTGCAGGAACTTATTCTTCAATCTTTATAGCAAGTTCTTTATGGTCAATTTTCAGAAGTAAATTAAAAACGGCAAAAGCGTAAACGAGGTGAATCAAATTGTTAAGACAGATGCTTTATGCTGGTATTGGCCTTGCTGCGGTAACAAAAGAAAAGGCAGAAGAAGTAATCGCTGAGTTGGTTAAAAAAGGTGAGATATCAAAAGATGAGGGAAAAGATCTGTTAATTACTTTAATGAATAGGATGCAAGAGGAAAGTGAAAAACTAAAGCTTAAAATCAATGAACAGGTGGAAAACACTATTAC
>JAQWCA010000134.1 GCA_028706065.1 Tepidanaerobacteraceae bacterium | reverse complement strand
TGACCATAGAGGAAGATGGGAACCGACTCCTTACGAGGGAAACGTGAAGGAACTTGTTTCCATGTTAACAGAGCAGTTCCCATGGGTTCTGGCAAAGTGGTAAGTGTTGCCTTTTAGGAACGGATTTACGAAAATCTGTACTAGTGTGTTCTTCTGCCTGTTCTCGGGTTCACGACAGTAACAACTTCCACTACCCCAGCTTCAGATAAAACATCCGAAATAATATTGGCTGTTCTTAAATCGGTATCAAGGTATTCTTTGATTCTTAGGTCAAGACCATCAGGAGTTCTAGCTCTTATGTCATTTCGGCAATTCTGCGGCAGTGTATTTTTGTTTGTTTACAATACCGTTTATAGCTTCTGTTGCTTTAGCCAGCTTTTCTTTGAACCTTTTTTGTGTAACCCCTTGTCCTGATATAAAGGGGCACACTACACACTTTATGCCTTGAACACTAATTGCCCGGCCGCTTTCCGCTACCTCTCCAAATTTTAGTCCCTTTGTAAGTAGGTCAAATGAAGATGAGCCCAGCATAATTATTAGGTCAGGATTACATATTTCGATTTCCTGCTTTAAAAGACGCCTGCTCTTGTCTTTATCAAAGAAAGTATTATTATCAATTTTATAAACCATTGCCGCATCAGTGACATATAAATAGTCCAGATTTATGCTCCACTGGTTAAATTGAGATCTAAAAGTATTCCAACTATTGAAGGAAAACGACTGTTTTTTATTTAGGCTATTTGTGAAGGAGTAGTATTCGCTTTGAGACCGGATTACCGGAAAGAGGTGAGAGTATAAAACAACGCTTCCTGCATCTTCTGATAATGAATCCCTGGTTATAATCATAACTCTAAAACCTGGTTCACTGCTAAAGTACTTCTTCCCCCACCAGGGCAAATCTGCTCCCCTTCTTATAGGGGAATAATTGTGATTAGTCAAAAAACTCTCGATTTCAATTGAATAATGATTAGAGGGATACAACTCTTGAAACTTCCTTAGTGGACTGTCATCAATGAATTTGCTTAGCGGATATATCTTATACTGTGCAAATGCAAGAGATAGTTCTTTAATCTTGTCACCCATAAGAACAGCTCCTTTTCCTAATCTGACTTTTATTTCTTTCAGATAAGTTAATATTATCCATGTTGTCTGCTTTTATGAACGCATCTTAGTTCTTAATTGTTTTCAAGTCTACAACTGATGTTCTTTTATGTAATTAAGGTTCATCAACGAATTTTGTGCTAATAGCTAACCATCCACCGTCAACTGGTAAATCTATGAAAAACGCTTAGTGGTTTTACCAGCGATTTGGAAACTTACAAATGTAAAACCAACTACATTTTCTATAATTCAGGTTAGGTAAACATAATATGATATTTATTCCAATAGTAATGGTTAGGCCTACCCTATGCACCTTGATAACCGATAAAAGGACTATGCACATTCAAGCTTAACCCGGATTTCGAAGTTTTTATCATTCCGATATCCATAGGCCCGGCGCTTTATATTCTTAATTTTATTGTTAAACCCCTCTGTGGGTCCGTTACTGATTTTATAGTCATAAAAGTTAAGAATGTATTCACGCCAACGCTCAAGGGTTCGATTGAAGGATTGAAGCTCAGGTATCCCGCTCTCTTCCACTAGTTCTTTAAAGTATTCGATAAAAGCAGCAGCATTCTCTTTAGTGTCTATATCAAAGAACTTGTGGAATTCTTCCTTCAGGGCAAAACACTGGCCAAGCTTTGGGTATTCATCACACACTTTAAAGAGCTGACGCATCTCTTCAGCTTCAAGGTCTTCAAAGTTTTTAAGTAATGACCAGCGTATACCGAATACCTTTTGCTTATTATCTTCTTCTTTCCTGACCTTATTTTGAATGTGTTTTCGTGCATCGTCCACTTGATTATGAAACAGCTGCGACAAATGAAACCTGTCGATAACCGGTTTTGCATTAGGAAGAGTTTCAAGCACCCCGTTGCAGTAGCTTCTACTCATATCCATTGCAACAGCTTCGATACCACCCCTGAATTCTTCACCCAGGGACTTGAAAAAAGCGATTACGTCTTCTTTAGTTCTTCCTTTGAACATGGCTATCAATGAATGAGTCTCAAGATCATAAACTGCAGTGTTGTAATTGTGGTCCTTTTTACGCGCCAGGTCGTCTATGCCAATAAGCCTTACTTTATTAGATGGTCTTGAATAAATCTCTTCCTGAGCATAGTGGTTAAAAATCCTTTGACATTTGACGTAACTGATACCTTCAAGTGAACATACGTTTTTAATTACATTTTGTTTACATAGGTTGTAAATGTGTTTTTCATAATGCACCGTCTGGCGCTGATATTTCCTGATGAAGCTGTACCTCAAATCAAAAGGATGATCAGGGTCGCATTTACATTCCAAACGAAATATCGGCAACACTAGTACCGTCTTTGTTCCCCATATGGGCAGATGCATATAATCCTGAACCCTTACATCATGTATTGTTTCTGTAGTGCTACCGCATTTCGGGCAAGCACCTGAAACTGCAGTCGGCATTGCACAAACAGTAAATATGCCATTATTTACATAGGTATGAATAACCTTTAAACCTTGAAGTCCAAGCATTTTTTCTGTAAAATCTACTACGTTATTCATATCCGATATACCCCCTTTGTTTTTATTGGCGTAAAAATTGTAAGGGGTTTATCGGATTTTTTCTACCTTTTTACCAGCACTTTACCAAGGTACTTTATGGGTTTGCCAAGGTACCACAAAATTCAGCGTTGAACCGAAAAAAATGATAAACTAAAATCCCTTCTTACAATTACATTGATTGCTTCAGTTTTAGCCTTTATTACAGGACTTATTGCTATTATAAGATGACAAAATATCATCCCGGGTTTACATAAAACCTGGGATGATTCCCTTTAAGAATACTTCAGGCAATTCAATTCGTTCTAACTGCCGGTTCTCTGACTATTTCGAATGAAGGCCTTAAATCACTATAATACTTATAATCTATTAATTTATCATAAAGCAGCCTCCCGACTAATATACAAGGTGATATGTTTATTTCATGGGAATAATCTACTATGCATTTCTTATCTCTATAAGGAAATTCATCCAAAAACTTTTTATACAATCTATTTGGTATAAGGAAATTACTAGCCATTTTATTAGCTTCATCTTCCTCAGTATTGTTTTCGTAATTAATATGAAACTCCTTTTTTGAATGATTCAATAAATGAGCTAATTCATGAAAAAAAGTAAACCAAAATATATCCGCCCGTTTTCCTCTGACACTCAAAGCCAATATAGCTTTATTATTTCTCCAAATAGTAGCTCCGCATATATAAGTCTTTGGAAGGCTTTCAACCAAAACTAAAGCTATACCACATTCTGCACATAAATCTTTCATCTTTGGATAAAAGCATGAAGGGTCTTCCATTGTTAAACTCCTGAAGGTAGGAATAAGAGCTCTGAGCTTTCTTCTGTTAAAGCGCTGCACCTTAACCGGAAGACCTTCTAACTCTGCTTTCCTAAGCCATGCCAGCACACTTAAATCTGATATTTCCCTTTTTTGTTTCTGTTTTCTGAACATTACAGCATAGGATGTCTTCACTATAGATAAATTAGCTACTCCAAAGAACTCTCTGCAATTCATAACTCGTTTCACTTTATCCGGTGAGTCTTCTATCCAGCCCAAATCACTCATTTTCTTATAAGGTATTTTTTTAAGAACTTCTAAATCTGAGTACATCTCTTCCCGTTTTTCCAATCTTGCTTTATTCAATTGATAATTCGCTTCCAAATTCATCCAAAACTGTGCACTCGGCCCTATAACTGATTCAAGTTTCAAAGCCGTTTCATAGGTTATAGGAGCATTACCATTAATTATATTACTTAGATGTTTTGGCGTTATACCTAATCTAACCGCTAATTCTTCCTGATTCATCCCTAAAAACTCCATGTTCTCTCTAATAGTTTCCCCAGGTGGTATCGCTATTGTAGGCAAAAATCCGTTATTAACTTTTTTGTTTACCATGGTAATCAATCACCTCCTCAATTCTCACTATACTGATACTTTCCAACTCGTCTATGTCCCCATTTTCCTGTAGAATAGGTTTGAATATAAGTCTAAACGGGTGAACCAAATCTACTGCATATTCATCTGCTCTCCGGCCTTTTAATCTATGCAATCTTGCCGACGGGATACATTTTATATCCAGCAAACAGGTTGCCGCCTTTAATTCTCCCACCCTTTGGGTAAGCTTAGTTCCTATCGCTTTTCCATATTCTAATTGGGCTTTTTGGGGGTCTTCACATTGTTTTTTAAACTTCCTAGACTTATATTCCAATATCATTATATATTATTATGCCTCCAAAGTCCATTTTTATTAACCCACTAGGTTATTTTTTTGTCAATATGAGAACTGATACTGTAAAAGGTAGCAATACTTTCTTTGATTCCGCATCAGGTTCTCCGGGTTGAGCTTACCACCAAAGGGCAGGAAAAACTCGTAATGAAAAATTTCTGAACTTCCGTTCTTTTGTACATGGTAACTCGCCTTCATGTGAAAGGTTCTTATTAGAATAATGATGTTTTCCATGTACTATTGTATTATTAAAATAGCCGCATACTCTGTATTCATTAGAATTTTGCTCCTGTTCATTAAGCCCGAATTAAGACTGGATAATACCCCAGCTTATACGGAACTCGGGGTACTATCCAACATATCAGTCCTGAATGTAGACAATCACTTCCTTCAACAAAAGCTTCTTTTTAAACGATCCTCTCTCAACGTTTTTTGACGTTCTTATCGCATCAAATTGCTCCGGTGATACCCCTTTATAATCCAGCAAAGCATACACCACCTCAACAAGGTCCGCCAGTTCCTCTATGTTGCAGCTTTCCTTATACTCCTTCAACTCCTCTTCAAGTTTAGCATTAAGATATTTATGATAGCTCTCGTCGTCTAGAACTTCAATCACAGCTTTACTGCCGCTAGCTTCGATAATTTCAGGAATCTTGTCCCTAATAAGCTTGTCAAATTTTCTCGACTTATTTTCCAACAAACATATCACTCCTATTTTAGCGTTGAAGCAGTTTAATAAGCTGTACTATGCAAGCCAATCGTTTGCCTCAAGCAATCTAATCATTTTATTTTTCCTTTTCAATAAGTTTATAGATATCCTCCAGTTTATTTTCCAGCCTCTCTTTATAAAACCTTCTGGTCCTATAATCGATGATGTCCTTAAAATGCCTGATGAAAGCAGGGTTATCAACAAATGTCTCCAAATCTCGTGTTAAGCAAAACTTATCTCCCGCTTTATAGAAAAAGTCCGGGGAAGAGCGCATGAAAAAGTGCATCGGATTCCTGTGTGCCAATCTAACATATTCTTTCTTTCCCCAGTTTCTATAGTTT
>JAQWCA010000133.1 GCA_028706065.1 Tepidanaerobacteraceae bacterium | reverse complement strand
TTATTAATGTTTTAGCCGCTTTGGAAATGGTTATTTGTGATGAGAACCTTTTGGAGAGGCGTAGGTGCAGCCGAAAGGATTTTTGCTAAAGGGGAAGGTAAAAATGCGAATTTTAATAAGTGATAATCTTGCACATGAGGGTATTGATATATTAAAACAGGAATTTGATGTTGATGTTAAGACAAATTTAAATGAAGAACAGTTAATGAAAATAATTCCGGATTATGATGCACTTGTTGTGCGCAGTGCAACAAAAGTTACAAAGAATATTATAGAAAAAAGTAATTTAAAAGTTATAGGAAGAGCAGGGGTTGGTGTTGATAATATTGATGTAAATTCTGCCACTAAAAAGGGTATACTAGTGGTAAATGCGCCTGAGGGAAATACTATTGCAGCAAGTGAACACACTATAGCATTGATTACGGCAGTAGCTAGAAATATTCCAGCTGCGGTTATGAGCCTTAAAAACAAAAAATGGGATAGAAAAACTTTTCTAGGTGTAGAACTTAGAGGAAAGACACTTGGTGTAGTAGGGTTGGGTCGCATAGGAAAAGATGTTGCAATTAAAGCTATAGGATTAGGCATGAATATAATAGCCTATGACCCTTTTATTATAAAAGATCATGTGGAAAATAACCATATTATTGTAACTGATTTAGATACTGTTATTAAAAAAGCTGATTTTATTACCTTTCATGTTCCTATAACAAAAAATACTTATCATATGATTGATAAAGACAAGATAGAAATAATGAAAGATGGGGCAATCATTATAAATTGTGCCCGCGGTGGTATAATTGATGAATCAGCACTTTATGATGCTTTGATATCAGGTAAAATAGGAGCTTGTGCTTTGGATGTATTTGAACATGAGCCACCGTTTGAAAGCCCGCTTATTGATTTACCTAATGTTATAGCAACACCACATCTTGGAGCTTCAACTGCAGAAGCTCAGGTTAATGTAGCTGTAGATGTATCCATGGATGTGACGAGAGCTTTAAAAGGGGAAATGGTAAAAAATCCTGTAAATATGATTACTGTTCGACCTGAAGAATACAATGAAATTAGGCCTTTTATGGAACTGGCAGAAAAAATGGGGTCACTATATACTCAATTAAAAAACGGCAGAATAAGTGAATTAGAAATGATTTACACCGGTAAAGTCGGAAGATATGATGTGAAACCGGTTACTACTGCAGGTGTTAAAGGCATCTTGACAAATATACTTGAGTTTCCTGCTAATTCAGTTAATGCATATTTTATAGCCAAAGAACGGGGCATTAAGATTATTGAAAAAAAAATAAGTAAGGATCAGGATGCACCAGGAAGTATTACTATGCGTGTGACTTCTGATAAAGCTACCGGCAGTATTTCAGGGACAGTTTTAGGAAAAAATGAGCAGAGGATAAGTGCTATTGATCAATATAAAATTGACTTAATTCCAGAAGGGCATGCTTTAATGTCATTTCATTTGGATAGACCTGGTATTGTAGGAGAAGTAGGAACTCTTCTGGGGTGTAATGACATTAATATTGCATATATGCAGCTGGGACGCAAATCTTCTAGGGGAGAAGCTTTAATGGTGCTGGGGATTGATGATGAAATTCCTGAAAATGTATTAACAAAAATAAAAGATATAAAAGATATATCAGATACTGTTTTTATAAAATTTTAAGTTCTTGACAATGAATATTGTTTGCAATATACTAAAAACGAAAAAGAATTAAGTCAGGAGTGGTAGTTGTGGTAACTGACGAAGAAAAAAAGCACAAAATAAGGTTAATCGAAGAAAAACTAAAAGAGAAGGAGTGCAAACTTACTCCTCAAAGAAAAGCTACCCTTGATGTGCTTATTGAAAATTCGTCAAAGCATTTAAGTACGGAAGATATTTATGAATTAGTAAAAGATAAGTTTCCAGAAATAGGCCTTGCTACCATATATAGAACTTTACAATTATTTGACGACTTTAATATCATAAAAAAACTCAACTTTAACGATGGGTGTTACAGATATGAATTGAGCGAAGATAAAAGACACCAGCACCACCATTTGATTTGTCTAAAGTGTGGAAATGTATACGAATTCGATGACGATTTGTTAGACGAATTGGAACATAAAATTAATATAAACAATGAGTTTACGGTGATCGATCATACAGTTAAGTTTTTTGGATATTGCAAAGTATGTAAAAGACAACAATAAAGAAGAGCTCAAAAGGCTCTTCTTTATTGTTGTCTTAAAAACATTTTGCTTATTTCTGCTGCTACGAAGGGTATTACTCCAAAGATCATTATTATATACCAATCGTAAAAAGAAAGCCTAACAGTATCGAATATTTCTCTTAATGTAGGAACATATACTACCACTAATAACAATAAAAAAGAAATTAAAGTTCCACCTACCATATACTTGTTCCCAAAAAATCCTATCTTAAATACTGAATAAGTTTCTGAGCGGGATGTATAAGCTCTTAATAGTTCACTAAAAATTAAAGTAGCAAAAGCATAGGTTTGAGCAGTTTCCAAGTCTGAAGTATTATTCAATGCAAATGCAAAAACACCAAGAACTGCTACAGTCATAAAAAAGCTTTGTATTGCAATTTGCCATTTCATTTGATTATCCATAATAGGCTCATTAGGCCTTCTAGGTGCTTTTTGCATGATATTTGGTTCTTTCTTTTCCATTCCCAAAGCCAGAGCAGGAAAAGCATCTGTTAACAAGTTTAGCCACAAGAGTTGAATAGGTTTAAGCGGGATAGGTAATCCAATGGCCATAGCCACAAAGATAATAAGAATTTCAGCAATATTGCATGATAAAAGGAAGAAAATAAATTTGCGAATGTTAGAATATATAACCCTGCCTTCTTCTACAGCGGCAACAATACTGGCAAAGTTGTCATCGGTAAGAATCATTTCAGCGGTTTCCTTAGCTACATCTGTGCCTGTAATACCCATCGCTATACCAATATCAGCTTTCTTAAGAGCTGGTGCGTCATTGACACCATCACCAGTCATAGCAGCAACATGACCATTTTGTTTTATAGCATCTACAATTCTAAGTTTGTGGATTGGAGAAACCCGAGCATAAACCGATACTTCATTAGCAATAGTGACGAGCTGCTCGTCGTTCATTGAATCAAGCTCAGTCCCCGTAACAACCTTAGATCCTTCGTCAATCATACCTAGTTCTTGGGCAATGGCCTCAGCAGTATCTTTATAATCACCAGTAATCATCACGGGTCTAATACCGGCATTTTTACATATGGCTATAGCTTCTTTAGCTTCAGGTCTTGCGGGATCAATCATGCCAATAAGCCCAACAAAAGTCATTCCTTTTTCAATGTCATCAGGACTTGGTTCTTTCGGAACGATATCTAACTGCTTACACGCAAAAGCCAGAACCCTAAGGGCCTGTGAAGCCATGCCATGGTTAGCTTTTAAGATGTTTTCCCGATCTTGCTCTGTCATATTAAAGACTTTTCCATCTTTTATTATTTTATCTGATAAATTTAGCATTACATCTGGGGCACCTTTTATATAAGCTACATATCCATGCTCTTGAGGATGGATAGTTGTCATACGCTTTCGCTCAGAATCAAAAGGAATTTCCTGGATGCGGGGCATGCCCTTGGAAAGTTCTTCAGCAGATAGGCCGGATTTGACAGCTGCTACAACTAAAGCACCTTCGGTGGGATCTCCTATAATACGCCAGGTTTTTTCTGTATCAGTGCCACTTTCTTCAAGTTTTGAATCATTACATAACATTCCTATAGTTAATAGCAATTTTAAATCTTGCTGATCAAGTGCTTGGATTTTAAAATCGTCTAGAGTAAAATCACCTTTGGGTTTATAACCTTCACCTGATATAGAATATATCTTTTTATCGACATATACTTTTGTAGCGGTCATCTCATTTTGTGTAAGTGTACCTGTTTTATCTGAACATATAACAGTTGTACTCCCTAGTGTCTCTACAGCATGTAGTTTTTTTATTATAGAATGTCTTTTAACCATTCGCTGCATTCCTAGGGCTAATACAATTGTAACTATAGCAGGAAGGCCTTCCGGTATAGCAGCTACTGCCAAGCTGATGGCAGTCATAAACATTTCAAGTAAGGGCACTCCTCTTATAATACCCAATATGAAAACAACCCCACAAATAGCTAAGCTCGCAATTCCCAATACTTTTCCCAATTCAGCAAGCTTCTTTTGAAGTGGTGTGCTTTCTTCATCATATGATTCAAGCATTTCAGCGATTAATCCAATTTCGGTGTTCATACCTGTGCCAACAACGACACCTTTACCTCTGCCATAGGTAACTACCGTGCTCATAAAAGCTGAATTACTTCTATCTCCTAACGGAACTTCTCCGTCAAAGACAACTTCAGAGTTTTTTTCTGTCGGTACTGATTCGCCGGTCAGAGAAGCTTCTTCAATCTTTAAGTTCATGCTTTCTACAAGCCTCAAGTCTGCAGGAACGTAATTTCCTGCCTCTAAAAGCACAATATCACCAGGAACAAGTAGTCTAGCAGGCATCTCTGTTATAATACCATCTCTTATAACTTTTGTCTCAGGAGCTGCCATTTTTTTAAGAGCTTCTAAAGCCTTGTTTGCTCTTGATTCTTGAATGATTCCCAAAGCAGCATTCAAAATAACTATAAGTATTATTACTGTAGCATCGGTAACTTCCCCGATAATAGCTGAAACAATGCTGGCTCCAATAAGAATAAGAATAAGAAAATCGTTAAATTGCTCTAGTAGCATTTGCCAGATAGTTATACCTTTTTTACCGATGAGTTCGTTATATCCGTAGTTTTTTAACCTTTCTTCAGCTAAGTTTGAAGAAAGACCTTTTTTTAAATCTGTTTCAATTTTTTCTGTTAAGCTTTGTTTTTCCAATGTGTACCAATTGATTTTTTCCAATAACTGACCTCCTCGTTATTTACTTTAATTAGTATATGAAGA
This sequence comes from Tepidanaerobacteraceae bacterium, assembly GCA_028706065.1. Lineage (GTDB taxonomy): Bacteria > Bacillota > Thermosediminibacteria > Thermosediminibacterales > Tepidanaerobacteraceae > JAQWCA01. Next base: position 461 of record JAQWCA010000133.1, on the reverse strand, counting down.
AAAAATTTAATTATTTAAGAATCACCGCCTTTTATTATATTATCCTTGTAAAGACAATAAGAGACCTTTAGCATAATCTATTTGATTATGTTAAAGGTCTCGTCTTCCAGACAATCTGGATGATAAAGCCAGGCAAAAGCCGAGATGGTGACTTTATCAAAATGACTACTCCCCTTTAACGAGGGAATATTATTCAATTTTCTTTATTTAATATATTATATAAATGACATAGTGTCAAGATAATTATCTTCAATCTTGACTAGAATAGATAGTAAAGTTAAACTTAAAACATAAAGTTAAATTTTATTTCAGTAAATAATGAATGAAGACTATTTTTCGAAGGGAGATTTACATGAATCGAGCTAATTATATAACAAAAGCCGCCGTTATTGCTACGGTATATGTTTTAGTTACGTATCTTTTTAAACCCATTGGTTATGGCCCTTCACAAATTAGAATAT
>JAQWCA010000132.1 GCA_028706065.1 Tepidanaerobacteraceae bacterium | reverse complement strand
CAATCAGCGAGAGGTAGTTTACCTGAAATACATGATAGGACTGGAGCATAAAGAGATAGCCGAGATGCTGGGTATCCGAGAGGATTCAGCAAGAAAATTATTGTACCGAACCATGGAAAAGCTACGACAACAAGCCTCCGAAGAAGATTTTCGGGAAGGATTGGGTGTATTGTTCCTTATTTTTCTACATCAGTAGTCCTAAATGTTAAATTTATCATTTTTTTATTTATTTATGTCCACGTAAAACGGTTTCGGCCGTCATTCTATAAAAAGCATCACTGTGGCGAGTAATAATCAGTTTTTTGAGAGCAATCAAAATTTCCTCCTCGACGAAGAGTTCATCCGTTGGAGGCTTTCCGATACAGAGGAATCGAATGAATACTGGCGTGACTTTCCGGTAAAGAACCCTCATCTGCGACAAAAGCTACAAGAAGCAATTATACAATTTGATGCGATAAAAATAAACCGGTATACATTGACCGATGAGGACAAAATGGAAGTTTACAGGAGTGTTCTCGTGAAAATAGATCGCTACAAGAGATATAAAAGGCGAGAGTTATCGCGACGAATCGGTTCGGTGGCCGCGGTGTTAGTAATAGGGGTGATGTCGCTCCTCTTTATTATTAACCAGAAGGATACGGTTTCCTTCGAAGATTCCGTGCGCGATGCCATCGCGGGCAAGACACTCCCTGATGAAGAGATATACCTTCTGTCGGGAGATGAAAAAATAAGCATCGTTCATAAAGCGCACATTAGCCTCACGAAAGAGGGAAAGGCTCTGGTGACGGATAGTACCGACACTCGAAAAGAACTACTGCTGACCACCACAGAATTAAATAAACTGGTTGTACCCTATGGTAAACGGGCCAACATAACTCTCTCCGATGGAACGGAGGTCTGGTTAAACTCCGGAACACAGCTCGACTTCCCCTCCGAGTTCATGGGGGACAAAAGAGAAATTCATGTGAACGGTGAAATATTTATCGATGTGGTGCATAATCCAACGATCCCTTTTATCGTACATACACAAGGGATGGATATTTACGTGGCGGGCACCTCTTTTAATGTTTCCGCTTACAACGACGATCTTAAAAAAACGGTTGTTTTAGTAAAAGGAAAAGTACAAGTAGAAACCGATGGGAGGCAGATGGCCGAATTATTGCCCAACGAGAAAATTGAGATGACGGGAAATGACTTTACAAAAGAATCTGTCGACGTATCGGAATATATCAGTTGGACAAAGGGGATACTGAAGTTCGACGAAACTCCCGTATCAGAGATACTTAAAAAAATAGGGAGATATTACAATGTTCAGTTTGAGCGTATTCCGGAAATAGAGTTAAACGATAAGACCTGTTCCGGAAAATTATTCCTGTCGAATAACCTGGATAGTGTCATGACTTCTGTTTCCGTACTTTCATCTACTGTTTACCAACGAGAAAATAATATCATTCATATCACTAAAAAATAAATGCTTGTGAAAAAAGGACTGTTCTTTATTCCTGCAAGCATTATCTGAAACACATGTAAAAAAATATTGCCTATGAGAGATGGACCCGAATGAAATGAAAATCGGACAATGCTGCCACATTGCCCGATCAAGCGAAAATTAATTTACTAGTAATCTGTAATCACGTAAACTAAATTCACAACAAATGTATGAAAGAAATTATTAAATCTAAAAAGTTGACACGTAAAAAATGCAACAGGGGTCTAAAAATCATGAAGATTTCTATTCTATTTATTTTTCTCTGTCTATTTTCTTTAACAGCGGAGAACGTGTATCCCCAGCAAACGGAGTTTTCGTTGGATTTGAGAAATGTGACCATAAAAAAGGCCATTTCTGAAATTGAAAGTACAAGTGACTATGTATTTCTTATCACGGATGAAGCGCAACTCGAACTCAATAAGAAAACCAGCCTCCGGGTCAACAAGGAAACCATCCACGCTATTCTGGGAACACTTCTGAAAGACACGGATCTGAAATATACCGTGGTGGAACGGCAAGTATCGGTATATAAAAACGCCTCCCCGAAAGCGATAGAGACACCTGTGGCGATAAAAGAAGAAATTGAGCAACAGAAAAAGACAATCACCGGAAAAATTACCGACGCGCAAGGAGTACCGGTTATCGGGGCCAATATCCTGGAAAAAGGTACCACCAACGGTACCATAACCGATATAGATGGAAATTTTACATTGAGTATAGAAGAGGATGCCGTTCTACATATTTCCTATATCGGTTATCTTTCACAAGATATAAAGACGACCGGAAAAGATACTTTCGATATTATTCTGGAAGAAGATACAACTTCATTGGAAGAAGTAGTAATAACCGCCTTTGGAATTGGACAAAAGAAAGTAAGTACAGTTGGTTCTATTCAACAAATAAATCCAAGTGAATTAAAAATACCATCTTCAAGTTTAAGTACTGCATTCGCGGGTCGTATGGCTGGGGTCATAGCAGTACAGCGAAGCGGTGAACCGGGTGCTGATGGTGCAAATTTTTGGATTAGAGGGAAATCAACATTTAGCGGTGCAACTAATCCATTGATCATTTTGGATGGGGTAGAGATAAGTAGCACGGAACTTAATGCTCTCGATCCTGAAGTGATCGATAGCTTTTCAATCCTTAAAGACGCGACAGCCACCGCTTTGTATGGGACAAGAGGGGCAAACGGCGTTATGATTGTTACAACCAAAACAGGTAGAGATATTCCTAAGCCGTTAATAAACTTCAGAATTGAGGGTGCATTGTCACAATTGAGTAAAGTTCCGCAAATGGTAGATGGAGTAACCTATATGCGTGCTTATAATGATGCTGCTGCCCGCCCCGGTTCGGGTGCGCAGCCTTACAGTGAAGAAAAAATTCAAGGGACAATAGATGCATTAGACCCTTACATATTTCCAAATGTTGATTGGTATGATGAGATGTTTAAGAAGAACTCATTCTCGCAAAGATTTAACATTAATATCAGGGGTGGTGGCGAAATCATGGATTATTTCATGAGCGCCAGTGTAAAACATACTGATGGGAATCTAAAGCCGAGAAGCCGAGACTTCTTCTCTTATAATAATAATCTAGAAATTTACAATTACGATTTTGTTAATAATCTGAGTGTAAAACCGACATCCACAACTAGAATCTCATTAGGGCTAAATTTATCGGTAAGAGATTGGCAAGGACCCACTATGTCGCCGGATGAAATTTTTAATTTCTCCAGAGAGGCAAATCCCGTTGATTTTCCTGTTATTTTTCCAGCAGATAAATCCGATTATGATTTTGCTCTATGGGGTGATAAAGCGGGGGGACCATATAATGATGGTTATAGAAATCCCGTGGCGGAATATGTATCGGGATATAGGTCAACCTTTACAAATACTATCACGGCTACTTTCAGGGTCGAGCAGGAGCTAGGCATGTTTGTTGATGGGTTGCGTTTAGCAGGGTTATTTTCCTTTAAAAATAACGCTACCGCGAATGTGAACAGGGCCAGTTCATATAATCATTTTCAAGTCAATAGTTATGATCCGGAAACTTTAGAGTATGAGATTGTCCGACTCGGTAATGAAAACAATACTGCATTATCTACTACCGGATCTCATAGCGGTCAACGTAATATATATATGCAGGCTTTACTGGATTATAATAAAGTGTTTCTGGACATACATGATGTGAATGCAATGCTTTTATATAATCATCAACAGTACAATACAAATGCGCCGACTAGTCTTTATACTTCATTGCCTCAAAGGAAGCAAGGGATAGCATCAAGACTGTCATATGCATATGACAGACGTTATTTAGCAGAAGTTAATTTTGGATATAACGGTTCAGAGAACTTTGCTAAAGGAAAACGCTTTGGCTTTTTCCCTTCGGTAGCTATTGGTTATAATATTTCAGAAGAGCAATTTTGGGAAAATATTACTCCTTATATATCCTTTTTAAAACTTAGGACTTCTTGGGGTCTTGTTGGAAATGACCAAACCGGAGCAGGACGTTTTGCTTATTTAGAAGATCTTCTTCCTCGCTCGTCCCCGGCATATGTAACCGGCGTTGCTCAAAATATTAGCTATAGAGGTCCTGTTTGGAATCGTTATTTTAATCCGGATCTTACTTGGGAAGTGGGAGAAAAAATCAATTTTGGTATCGATACACAGTTGTTTAGAAGCCTAAATATTAACGTCGACGCGTTTAAAGAAACCCGGACGAATATTTATATGTCAAGGACAAATTCAATGCCACTTGCATACGGAACGGGTAATACTATGATATATAGTAATATTGGCAAGGTAAAAAATAGAGGTATTGATATTTCCACAGACTATAACAAACAGTTCAATAGAGATTTCTTTTTGTCGTTTAAAAGTACATTTACTTTTGCCCAAAACAAAATATTAGAATATGATGAACCAGATTTTTTGAAATACCCGAATCTATCTCGAGTGGGAAAATCAATGAACCTTCATCTTGGTTATATATCGCAAGGGCTTTTTCCGGATTATGAGACAATTGAAAATTCTCCAACACAAACGCTTGGCTATGCTCCGATGCCCGGTGATATATGGTATAAAAACTTACCCGATCGCGATGGGAACTATGATGATTTTATTAATTCCAACGATCGTGTATATATGGGATATCCCACGGATCCAGAAATTGTATATGGATTCGGTCCTTCAATAAAGTATAAGAATTTTGATTTCTCTTTTTTCTTTCAAGGAACTGCGCGGGTGTCGTTGATGATGAGTAATTTCCACCCATTTGGAAATGTCAATCTTCGAGGAGTTTTTGGCTTTATCGAGAAAGAAAGATGGACAGAAGAGAATCAAAATGTACATGCTAAATATCCAAGATTAACAATACAAACTAATGGCAACAATGAGGTTGCTTCAGATTACTGGTTGAGAAATGCTAGTTTCTTGAAGCTTAAAAATGCTGAAATTGGATACACGTATAAAAATATGCGTTTTTATATAAGTGGCCTAAATTTGCTCTCATTCTCATCTTTCCGGTATTGGGATCCGGAAATGGGAGGAGGAAATGGTCTTCAATATCCAACTCAAAGAGTATTTAACTTGGGTTTTCAAATGTCAGTTCATTAATCAAACGAAACAAATTTTATTATGAAAAATAAATATTGGGTTCATCTGCTCCCTATCCTGATGATCTTTTTTCTTTTCACAGGTTGTGATTATCTGGATATCGTCCCGGATGAACGAGTAACTCAAGAGAACTTGTATGAAACTCCAAACGATGTTAGAAATTTCTTATATTCTTGTTATGGTTATCTACCTAATAATAGGGCGATAAGTAATAACGCTTACTGGCAGATGACGGGTGGCGAAACATCTTTTTACCGGAAAGAAAACTTTAGTCTATTTAATGAAGGAGCTTATGGTCCCGCCAATGTATTTATGACCTCAGCCACATGGGGGCCGGTTTG
>JAQWCA010000131.1 GCA_028706065.1 Tepidanaerobacteraceae bacterium | reverse complement strand
TAGAATGTGCTCTTACAATCAACATTCCTATTATGGATAAATTTTCGAAAGATATTACAAAAATTGTGTCAACTGGGGACAAAGTTGAAGTAAATACAAAGAGTGGATATATTGAGGTTTTCGATTAGCATTGGTATTTAAATGTAGGCCAGTCCGTTCAAGGAGGTTTGAATGAAATATGAATGTAAAAGTTGGACCATGGTCAAAGATTAACCGCATTTTTTGGTGGATTGCAGCTTTGGCTATCATTGCGATGTGTATAACTACGACAATTGATGTATTCTGGAGATGGTTAACAAATGAATCAATTGGACCTGTATATTCACTTTGTGAAACCTTGATGGCCTTAATGGTTTGGTCAGCACTGTCTCCAACGCAAAAAGCGGGTAAGCACATTAATGTTACCATCCTGACAAGCAAACTGTCCGACAAAATGAAAACTATATTGGAAATTGTATCTTTACTCATATGTGCATTCTTTTTTGTTCTTATATTTTGGAAGACACTGGAGGATGGTATATGGGCATATGGAGTTAAATCCTACCGAGCAGGTGATTTCTATAGATTCCCAACTTGGTGGGCGCGGCTATTTGTACCAGTTGGTGTAGCTGCTATGTTGGGACAACTCACTTTTGAGGTAATTAATAGTATCCGTATACTAACAGGCAAAGCAAATGTTTCTGACAATATTAACTTGTTGGTTGGGGAAGAGAAGGTGGTAAACGGATGAGTCCTACAACTGTTGTAATGATATGTGTAGTTTTGCTTCTTGCTCTGATGACGCTGGGGATTCCTATATATGCATGTCTTGGTGTTACCGGATTATGTGGAACAACATTGCTCAGTGGTACTAAAGTAGCTTTAACAATGCTTAAAAACTTCCCTTATATGAGAGCGGCCGATTACATAATGATGGTGGTACCGATGTTCATATTCATGGGGTATATTGCCTTTTCGGCAGGGCTCAGTAAGGACGCATATACTATAGCTAACAACTGGCTTGCGCGACTTCCTGCAGGTCTTGCCATGGCTACTACTATGGCCAGTGCTATGTTTGGAGCATGCTGTGGTTCCAGTGTAGCGTGCTCAGCTACTATGGGTAAGGTCTCCATTCCTGAGATGACTGAGAAGGGCTATAACCCCAAGGTTTCGGCCGGAGTTGTAGCAGCGGGCGGTCTTTTAGGTATAATGATACCTCCCAGTACAATTTTAGTATTCTATGGTACCTTAGCTGAAGTCTCAATCGGGAAAATGTTGCTTGCAGGCGTTATACCTGGCATCATAACTGCCATCATATATTGCGGCGGTTTGTTAATATGGAGTAAATTTGACAAGACTCTTTGTCCCTCTACACGAAAGGTGAGCTGGAAAGAAAAGCTTTGGTCTCTACGCTTAATCTGGGGCGTCTTTGTTCTCTTTGCCATCATTATTGGTGGTATCTACGGCGGTATTGTCACCCCTACAGAGGCTGCAGCCTTAGGCGCAGCGGCATGTTTCGTCATGATGCTGATTAAAACCCCAAAAGCAGAGCGAAAAAATATATGGAAAAATATTATGGAAGCCCTTAATGAAACGGTTAATACCTGTGGGATGATATTTATGATTCTTATTTCTTCTGCTCTATTTAGCATATTTATGACACAAGCGGGAGTTCCGGCGTTGGTTAACACTTGGGCATCCAGCCTTTCCCTTCCGCCTCTTGCTGTTGTGGGTATGTTTCTTGACCCGTTTTCTTGTCTGGTTATCACCGTTCCGATTACCTATCCTGTTGTGGTGGAAACCTTTGGGTTTGATCCTTTGTGGTATGGTATTTTATTAACGCTGATGATTCAAATTGGTTTGATTACCCCTCCTGTGGGCCTTAATGCATACATCATGAAGGGTGCCTGCCCGAATTTGGCACTGGAAGATATATTTAAAGGTTGCTATCCGTTTATATTCTTTACACTTATAGTGGTTCTGTTGATTATGTTTATTCCTCAGATTGTATTATGGTTGCCGTCTAGCATAGCCTCAATGCCATAACTAAAAATGAAAGGGAGGAAATAAAGTGTTGAAAAATAGGGTGCGGTCATTTGCCTCTTTAATTATTTGTCTGATTATAGTCTGCAGTTTGATTTCGGGCTGTGGCGGGGATACCGGTAAAACCGGACAAGATTCTTCAAAGGATGTCAGCAATACCTCGGATCCGGGCAAGACTTGGATTCTTAAATATGACTACTATAGCATAGAAAACTCGGAACCTTCAATTATCGATAAATGGTATTTTGATGAGGTGGCTGCACGTAGCGATGGGCGTATTGAGATTGAGTATTATTGGGCAGGGGCTCTGCGCAAGACAGGTGAGCACTATGGTGCAGTTCGTGATGGATTAAGTGAATTGTCTTTCCTAAATTACGGCTATTATTCCAGCGAACTTCCCGTAAGCCGTGGTGTGGAATGGAAGTGGAGACCCGGTCTTGAGAGCCCTGATGGTCTAAACAAAGCTATAAATAGGCTATATGATGAAACAGAGGTTTGGCAGCAAGAATACGAGAACGCTAACATGAAGGTTTTGTATATGAGCAACTGGGGAGCAGAGGCTTGCCTTTTTAAGGAACCCATCATGTCTATCGACCAACTGAAGGGACTGAAAGCTCGCACCTATGGTATTGAGGGCGATGTTATGAAGGCTCTTGGTGCTATTCCGTTGGCTATTGCCAACAACGAGACTTACACCTCAATAGAGAGCGGAGTTATTGATTGTGTTACGAGTTTCGGTTTAAGGACAGCGGCTGGTATGCGGCTACATGAGCAGGCAAAGCACGTAGTGGATATTGGCAGTGGGGTGCAAGGTCCTTCTGCTGTTGTCATTAATCTAGATTTATGGAATGAATTCCCACAGGACATCCGTGACATTTTCATGGAAGTTCGAGAGGAACTGATTGATTACAAGTGGGCAGAAATAATGAATAATACCGTTGTTGAGGCAGTTACTATGATGATTAAAGATGGAGCCCAGTTTCATGAGTGGCCGGAAGAAGTTGTAGCAGAGGCTGCAGCTATTGCCGTTCCAATGCAGGAAGAAATGTGGATTAATGATATGGTGTCTATGCGGATTATGACCGAAAAAGAGTGCAAAGATTTTTTGGCTAAGCTAGATCAATATGCCGCGGAATTTGCAGAAGGAGCACAAGTGAAGAGCTTTAGTGAAGTATATAAAGAAATTACTAAATAATTAGTTGTGATAAGGATATTGCAAGATGCTGGGATCCTTATCACCGTAAAACAATGATAGACCATTTTGCTAGCAATTATAAAGGCTTTCCATGAAATAGGAAGGTGTTAAGTAGAAGTAATTAGGTGCCGCTTACAGATTTATCTGTGGGCACCTTTTATTATTTTTTAGAGATGACGAAAAGTGGTGGCACTTTAATTCTTACTATAAGCTTTCCAGGTTTCATTATATTATAGAATGTAAAAAGTAAATGGAAAAACTTTGATAAGTTAAACTTACAATTTGTCGCAATATTGACATCATGTGGCAGAACCAGTATGATAAAGTTGAATATGATTATTTTGGGGGTTTTTCCATGAGAAAAAAAGTTTTAATACTATTGGCTGGATTTATAGTAGCTGTTATGTTATTTTCTTCTATTGCCATAGGTGCCGTTGGAGCAAGAGATATTAAAGCATATTACAGAAATATCAAGATAAGGGTAAATGGTAAAATAATAGATGCAGGTCAAACAGAGCCTTTCATTTATAATAATTCTACTTATGTGCCTATAAGGCTTGTCAGTGAAGCTCTTGATAAGGTGGTTGACTGGGATAATAATCAAAATATCGTAATTATCAATGATAAATCACCATCACAGATAGCCCAACAATTGGCAGTTAAAGATACGGAAATCAACAATCTAAAAGCGCAAAACTCTTATTTGCAAAGTTTAACTATCGATTTGCAAAAAACTATCAAAGAATTAGAATCGGAAAAGAAGGTGACTGAAGATAAAAAGAGTGATCCCGACGATTATCTGGAGGATTACCTTTATGACGAATACTACAAGTGGAATAAGATAAAGTTTGATTACAAGGTTAAGGAACGTAAAGGTGATATAACACTGACCATTGAGTTTGACCGTAGTGATTATAAATCCGAGTGGAATAAACTAACCGATAGGAAAATCGAGAATTGGCTTGAGGATATCTATGATTATGTTGAGGACGAGTTCCCGGATGCTGGATTTGAAGGTGTTATATATGATATAGATGAGCGGGAAGACTTGGTGGAATTTGAAGAATCTAGAGGAAAGCTAAAGATAAAGTTTTATTATGATGACTATGACAAAGATTATGAGGACTTAGAAGATGATCTAAATTATTATTATAGTTCAGGATTAACCTCTTACCACAAGAACTTTGGCAAGTTAAAATCTACTATAGAAGTGGATGAATATGACTATGACGATGAGATCTATATTACTGTAATCGTAGATACTTCAAGATATAGTGATGAATGGGACGATGTTTTTGACACAACGGCGGCCGAAGATTGGCTTTACGATATAATGGATTATGCGCATAAGGAATATAAAAACTATATTGTGCTGGGATGTGTAGAAAACAGCAAAGGCAGGACACAGGCTACATTTGAATGTAGTTCCTCTGGCCGTATGAAAGTTTACTGGAAATAACGGAGGTTTGTGTTGATTGACAACATGGCTTTCAACAACAAAGGTTATTCTCTTGTGATTGTTATATTTGTTTCAACAATTATATTGTTGATTGGTATGGCGGTTTTAAATATGTCCACCAACGAATTTTTGATTGGGTGTTATACGAGAGATCATACTTTGGCCTACTATCTTGCGGAAGGCGGACTGCAAAAGGCTCTTTCTATTTTAAAGCAGAATCCCTATTACGAGGGAGATACTGTTTGGCGAGATTTAGGGGAAGGTCAGTATCAAGTCAAAATTGAAGAAAAAGTTTCCGATATTGATGTTGTAATAATAACCTCCAAGGGGAAAGTAAATAAATCAGAGGTTTCAATAGAAGCCACTGTCAATGTGCAAATAGAAATCGATGAGGAGATATATCCGGATCCACCTCATAGAAATGTAGAAATACAAGTGTTATCTTGGAAATATAAAGGCCCTATTTAAAATGCAAGATATTTTTCATACTCTTAAAGGGAAATAATGTTTGCTAATTTGGGTATTGAATAATTATACATAACAGTGTATAATTATAGCTAGCCATTTAAATTTTAGGAGGATGAAAATGAAGAAATTAGGGAAAATATTAATTGGTATTTTATGTCTGACCTTGATTATAGGTCTTATAGCCGGATGTGGTCAAACTAGTGAGCAGGGTCAAGAACAACCTGATGCAGGCAAGCAGCAAGAAGAGGAAAAAAAGGTATGGGTTGTAGGAACATCTCCTGACTATCCGCCCTTTGAGTTCGTTGATGAC
>JAQWCA010000130.1 GCA_028706065.1 Tepidanaerobacteraceae bacterium | reverse complement strand
AACCCAGAGAGAAGGTGAAAATGGTGAAGAGAAACATCAGAGCCACTAAAATATTTAGCGTAATTATATTGGTAATGATATTGTGGACTTTTTGTACAACAACTCAAGCTGAAGAGGAAAGGGAAAAAGGCTATTATATAGTCTATGAAGAAAATACAAATAAAAGGATATTTGCTACAGCCAGAGTTCTTTGTGTAGGAGATCAATACCTGAATGAACAAAATATATTGTACGAAATTATAAAAATTTCCGGTGATAAAGCTTATGCGAAATTTAAAGAAAGAGTAGATATACAGCGAACTCTTGACTTGCCCGAGGCTCAGGCAATGACTGAAACTTCTCAAAATGATTACAATACATTAAAAACCAGTGTTACGAAAAAAGAGAAAGTCATAGCTATATATCATACACATAGTGATGAGTCCTATATTCCTACTGATGGCAAATCAAGTATTCCTTATAACGGAGGAATATTTAAAGTTGGTTCAGCCTTGAAAACCGCTCTTGAGAAAAGAGGTATTAAAGCGATTCAATCAGATCAACCTCACGATCCTCATGACTCAATGGCTTACCAGAGATCCCGCCGGACTGCTGCTGAGCTTATCAAGAAAAATCCCGATGCGGTAATTGATGTACATCGGGATGGGGTACCTGCAGAAGAATATCAGGGAAACGTGAACGGCCAACCATTGGCAAAAGTCCAACTGGTAGTAGGCAGGCAAAATCCTCAAGTGAACAATATAAGCAATTTTGCCAAACAACTTAAAGCTACAGCCGATAAAAAACATCCAGGTCTTATTAAAGGAATTTTTTATGGTAAAGGTGGATATAACCAAGATATACATCCGCGCAGTATACTAATTGAAGCGGGAACTTATACAAACTCCAGATTTAAGGCTGAAGATGGTGTTGATATAATGGCAGATGTTATTGCTACTACAGTTTATGGTGAAGATTATGAAAAAGATATTACTCCGGGTGGAGGAGCAACTACAAATATACCTGGAGAAGGTGGCAGTGCCTCCAAAACTATATTATGGGTAGTAGGTATAATAGCTGTGGGTTTTGGAGCTTATATGCTTATAAGTACAGGTGGTATAAATGAACTTTCAGCAAAAATCAAACGTTTTACTGGAAGGGAATTTGCTAATTTCTTAGGCAATAATAAATCCATAACAAAAGCAAGAAATAAAGATGATGAAAGATATAAAGAGGATAATGACAAAGGATGATGGGTCTAGCTGTAATTGTTAGACATTGATGGAGGAATAGAGTTGAAAGTAATTTACTCGTGTTATTGGGGCAGCTACCTTGCTGTGGTAGCTGCTTCATTGCATCTTGGTTTGATAGATTTTGACAAATATAACAAAGATAATATCATTACCTTAACTATGTTTGATAAAATAAAAAACGAAGAATTAGGTGAGCTTTTTTTTATAGGAACAGACGCTGGAGAGAGGGAAGTATATGTTATGGGTTCAAAAAGTTCCGGAGAAATACTACAAAAAACCTTCAAAGGGATAGCTCAAATATATGGTTTTCGAAATGACTTGGTGTGTTTTATCAACCTTAATGCATATGTTAATGGATTATTATTTTTAGGTGTTTTTTTTCATAAAAGCCTAGGCTTCAATAAAACGGGGATAAAACTAATACTTAAAGGTATTGAGAAAAATTATAATGCTATAAAAAAGGTCGTTCAAAATGTAAAAAACGAGCCGATTTATGAGGTTACAGATACAGAAGGTGGTGCTATATGAAGATATTCTATTGCTGTTATGGGAGCGCTCATTCTTCGGTGGTGGCAGCATCTATTCATCTCGGATTAATGCCCGTCAATCGAATTCCAGTTGCAAATGAATTCATGTATTTACCACATTATGATGAAACCCGGTCTTTTGAAATAGGAACACCCTTTTTTATGGGCAAAGATGAATTCAACTCTGATGTATTTATTTTGGGTATGGGAAGTGAAAGGAAATTGATAAAGAAAGCTATACTAAGTTTTTTGACACATATGGGTCTAAATTCAAAAGAATTGTTAATGGTCGATACTTTACACAATGTCAATTGGATAACTAAAATTGGAGGTTTTACCTCTAGAAGACTTGGTTTGATAAGTATAGGTAGGCCTTTAACTATTATAGGAATCCAACAAAAATACCGCTATTTTATAGAATTAGTCAATAATGTTAAAAAAAGAGAATTAGAGATTTTAAATTTAGCTTGACTTAACGGTGTTTTTTGACAATAATAAATAGGTATCAGGTAATAAAAGTTGATATAAATAATAATGTATGGGTGTTGCAATGATAGAAATGCTATGGAGGACTGAAAAATGAGTTTTGTTGTTGCCATTATTGGAAGGCCTAATGTGGGAAAGTCAACACTGTTTAACAGAATTATTGGAAAAAGGATTTCTATTGTTGACGATAAACCCGGTGTTACCCGTGATAGGATATACGGTGAAACAGATTGGAACGGCAAAAAGTTTACCTTGGTTGATACGGGAGGTATTGAACCCACTACTAGGGATATAATACTGAGTCAGATGAAGCGTCAAGCGGATTTTGCCATTGATACAGCAGATTTAATGCTTTTTATGGTGGACGGTAAGGAGGGGTTAACTTCTACTGACTCAGAAGTAGCTCACCTTCTGAGAAAAAGCGGAAAGCCTGTTTTGCTGGTTGTTAATAAAATCGATAATTATGAGGATACCTCCCATGATTACGAGTTTTACAAGTTGGGCTTTGGTGATCCATTATTTATTTCAGCAATTCATGGTTTGGCCATAGGGGATTTACTGGATAAAATAACTGACTTTATAAAAAAACCTATTATCCTTTCAGAATCTGATGATATTATCAAAGTAGCTATTATAGGTAGGCCTAACGTAGGCAAATCTTCATTGGTAAATGCCATATTAGGCGAAGAAAGGGTTATAGTAAGTGATATTCCGGGAACAACACGAGATGCTATCGATACATATTTTGAAGCTGACGGTAAAAAGATGGTTTTTATTGATACAGCCGGTCTTCGAAAAAAGAGCAGAATTAGTGAAGACATAGAGTTTTATAGTAGTGTGCGTGCCTTAGGTGCTATTGATCGTGCTGATGTAGTATTAATGGTTCTAGATGCATCACAGAGTATATCGGAACAAGATAAACGTATAGCAGGTATAGCTCATGAAGCAAGAAAGGCAATAATAATTATTGTAAACAAATGGGATCTTATAGAGAAGGATTCAAATACTGTAAATGAATTTAATGAAAAAATAAAATCTGCCTTTGCTTTTTTGCAATATGCACCGATTATCTATATTTCAGCGAAGAACGGCCAAAGAGTAAATCGTATATTTGAACTTATTAGTTTTGTTATAGAGCATTACACTTTTAGGGTTAAGACAAGCATGCTCAATAACTTGGTACAGGAAGCAACGGCTATATCTGAACCACCTTCGATAAAGGGCAAAAAACTTAAAATATATTATGCCGTTCAAACAGGCATCAAACCACCAACTTTCGTTTTTTTTGTGAACGATACAAAACTTTTTCATTTTTCTTATGGAAGATATTTAGAAAATGTGTTACGTCAGACTTTTGGATTCGAGGGAACCCCTATAACAATAAAACCTCGTGAAAGGAAGGGAAGTGGTCGATGATAGGGATTAAAGTGACGGTGATAGGTGCTGGGAGTTGGGGAACAGCTTTAGCTCATCTGGCAGCAGAAAATAATTATAATACATCT
The DNA here is from genome assembly GCA_028706065.1 of Tepidanaerobacteraceae bacterium. Lineage (GTDB taxonomy): Bacteria > Bacillota > Thermosediminibacteria > Thermosediminibacterales > Tepidanaerobacteraceae > JAQWCA01. The sequence continues at coordinate 1,731 of JAQWCA010000130.1, read as the reverse complement.
CTGTGGGTTCGACGGCAGGAGTTGGCAGATGAAATTAACGAGACACAAGAGAATAATGTATATTTACCCGGAGCTAAAATATCGCAGAAATTAAACATTTCTACAGATCTCTGTAAGGTCGTTTCTGAAGCTGATATTGTCATAATGTCAGTTCCTTCTCATGCCGTTCGAATTATGGCAAAAAAAATACGTGGATGCTTAAAGAATGATACTATTATTGTAAGTGCCTCCAAAGGTATCGAACTAAATAGTTTCAAACGCATGTCTGAGGTCTTGTCTGAAGAACTATTTCAAGGAAGCACACAAAACATTGTAGCTCTGTCAGGACCTAGTCATGCTGAAGAAGTAATAAGGGGTCTTCCTACTGCAATAGTGGCAGCTTCCTCCAGTCAAACAGCAGCTGAAACAGCCCAAGATGTTTTAATGAATCGCAATTTTAGGGTATATACGAATACAGATATAACGGGAGTAGAGCTTGGAGGAGCATTGAAAAATGTCATAGCAATATGTTCGGGGATTTCCGATGGTCTTGGGTTTGGGGATAATACTCGTGCGGCTTTAATGACTCGGGGAATAGTCGAAATAACGCGTCTGGGAATAAGACTCGGTGCAATACCAGCAACATTTTCAGGTCTTTCTGGGATAGGTGACCTGATAGTTACTTGTAGTAGTTTATACAGCAGAAATAGAAAAGCAGGTATGGAAATAGGTAGAGGAAAGACAGTAAAGGAGGTCTTGGATTCGTCTAAAATGGTAATTGAAGGTATAAATACAACTCAAGCGGTATTCTCGCTGTCAAAAAAAATGGATATTGAGATGCCTATTACAGAACAGGCGCATTTAGTGCTTTTTGAAGGTAGAGATCCGGCAAAAGCTGTTAACTCTCTAATGAACCGTGTCGGAAAGTACGAGCATGAAGATACAATTTCACAAAATTTTTTTGAATGTTGAAGAACGTGGATTTCCACGTTTTTTTGTTTTTTTAAGTAATAAACAAAAGACCTTGTCATATATATATATTGTATATTATTAAGCAAACCACCCCTCCTCTGGTAATTCGGATAAGCTTTAATGGCGAAAACCCGAACATTAATTAAAGTGAAAGGGGGGGAAAGAAAAAAAGGGAGGGAAATGGATGGAAAAGTTTGACCTTTTTAAAGATATTGTTGAAAGGACCGGAGGGGATATTTACATTGGTGTAGTGGGACCTGTAAGAGCGGGTAAATCCACATTTGTTAAAAAATTCATGGAACTGATGGTAATACCTAATATATCCGATTCCAATGAGCGTTCCAGAGCTAAGGATGAACTCCCACAAAGCGGTACTGGCAGAACTATCACAACCGCAGAACCAAAATTCATACCGAGTGAGGCTGTAGAAATTACCTTTAAAGATAATATAAAATTTAGAGTAAGACTGGTAGACAATGTTGGTTATACCGTAAGAGGTGCATTGGGTTACGAAGATGAAAGCGGTCCCAGAATGGTTGCTACACCTTGGTTTGATGAAGAAATTCCTTTCCAACAAGCTGCGGAGGTTGGTACCAGAAAAGTCATTGCCGAACACTCAACTATTGGGCTTGTGGTGACTACTGACGGTTCGGTTACGGAAATTCCCAGAGAAAACTACGTTGAAGCTGAAGAAAGAATTGTTGAAGAATTAAAATCCATAGGTAAACCATTTGTTTTGGTGATGAATACTACAAGACCTTGTGATGAGAGAACAAAAGA
>JAQWCA010000007.1 GCA_028706065.1 Tepidanaerobacteraceae bacterium | reverse complement strand
ACAAGTTAAAGAAGAGTAATACTTTGTATTCCGATTCCATAACAGCCGAGCAAGTATTGATCATTCCAGAAAAATACATAGTTAAACCCGGAGATACTCTTTATTTTATTAGTCAAAACTTTGGCATATCCGTATGGGAATTGCAGGATTTGAACGGCCTTTATTCCAGCGAAATCTGGCTGGGACAAACCCTTTATATTCCCCAAAAAGGAGCCTATCAACAGGTAACTGTCAGCTGGGGTGACACTCTTTACCGGATTTCCCAAAACTACGGTGTGTCGATCCAAGACTTAAAAACAATTAACGGCCTTTGGAATGAGCAAATTTACGCCGGTATGAAACTCCTAATTCCCTCTGGGTCTTATGTGGACAGGTCTTCGGATTTGCCATCCCGGGGAGGTGTTAACCGGAGCCAATATATAAAATACGGCACAGGAGTCTATCATACTCAGGAAGAAAGGATGCTTTTGGCTAGGCTGATTGAAGCGGAGGCTGAAGGTGAGCCGTATATGGGCAAAGTAGCCGTTGGAGCCGTGGTAGTTAATCGCGTTCTAAGTGACAAATTTCCGAATACTATTAAAGATGTCATATATCATGTAGATGAAATAGGAGCATATCAATTTGAGCCGGTATTGGATGGAAGACTGTTTTCCATAGTCGTAAGTAGTGATTCATACAAAGCGGCAGACGAAGCGTTGGGTGGATTAGATCCTACCGGAAGTTCTCTGTTTTTCTTCAACCCTTACAAGATATCAAATACATGGCTTCTGTCAAAGCCGGTAATTTATCGAATCGGTGACCATGTGTTTACGAAATAGCGGAATTTATAAAAGGGGGACGTTTGAAACGTCCCCCTTTTACTAATAATGTCACCCATCGAGTGAGAGGTGTCAACAACCCCGTCCCCTTGACATCTTTTTATGCGGTATCTGCCTCTTCTTCCAAAACCTTGAGAAACAGTTCCACCAAAGAGGGGTCAAACTGAGTTCCTGCACATTTTTTTAGTTCAGCCACCGCCTCTTCGTGGGTCATAGCAGATCGATATGGCCTGTCCTGTGTCATGGCATCATATGCGTCTACCACCGCCAGTATGCGGCATTCCAGCGGAATTTCCTCGCCCTTTATACCCAAGGGATACCCATTGCCGTCCCACCACTCATGATGCATCAGTATCCACTCAGATATATGTGCAAGTTCCGGTGAGGAAAGGGCTATGCGGTGACCTATTTCCGTATGACGCTGCATTTTTAACATCTCATCATAGGTTAGACGGCCCTTTTTAAACAATATGCTGTCTGGCACCCCTACTTTTCCTATATCATGGAACATTGCCAGAAGTTTGAGATCGTCAATCTGCCGCTGGTTCATTCCCATAATATTAGCAAGCCTTACAGCAAGTTTTTCCGTTCGGTTGGCATGACCTTGGGTAATTATATCTCGAGCTTCCAGCATTTTTATCAGGGTATTTATAATACTGCTTTTTTTACTCCGACTGTGATGGAGCTTTTCTCTATACATATTGTTATCAGCAATTCTCTGAGCATCTTTTATGCTGGTGTTTTCATCGTCTACTATAGCATAGCCAATTGATACATGTAATGGTATTGGAAGTTGATGTTCCTTGCATTTTTGGGTAGATATGCGTATCTTGTCAATGGTTTTTTCTACTAACTCTTTGTCAGCAAAAGGCATTACTAAGGCGAATTCATCTCCCGCTGTTCTTGCCAGTATATCCTGTTTTCTTACGGCCTTTATCAAATTATTTGCAGCGGCTTTTATAAAGCGATCTCCTGCCTCATGGCCAAAAGTGTCATTCACCATCTTAAGTCCATCAATATCACAAATTATTACTGCCATCGGATATGGAGGGTTTTTTTCCAGTTGGAGCATTTTTTCATCGAACATCAGTCTATTATATAATCCTGTGAGGTGATCATGACTACTAATGTATTTGAGCTGCTGTTCAAAACGTTTTCGCTCAGTGATATCCCGAACAATACTGAGTAGTACATGCTGACCTTGTAATATTGCGCCGATGGAGTTTACTTCTACAGGAAAGATGCTCCCATCTTTTCGACGATGAATGGTTTCAAATCGAAAACCTTTTAATGCTTTTCGCATCTGATCTTCGATATCATTAACAACTGAGTCATCCCTCAAGTCTTGAATATTCAAACTCAATAACTCTTCGGCCTCATAACCAAAGGTATCGATAGCTGTTTGATTGGCTTCTATTATTTTCCCATCAGGATATCGAACGAAAAGTATGTCCATAGCGCTGTCTGAAAGCATTTTATAGCGCTTTAACATTTCCTGAGATTTAATACGATCAGATATATCATGAGCAATTACAGATACACCCAATATATCGCCATTACTATCTTTTACCGGAGATATGGATATCATTAAGTCTATTTTTCTCCCATCTCTGTGCAGGCGAACGGTTTCATAATGAATGGGTCTCTTTTCATTGACGGCTATAGACATGTATTCTTCTAATTCATGGTGGCGTTCCAAAGAAACCAATGTATATGCAGATTTACCCAAGATTTCTTCGGCTTTGTACCCATAAATTTTCTTAGCGCCCTGGTTCCAACTCTTCACGTTCTCTGTATCCAGTAAGCTCTTCAGCCACTGGATTCATAAAGCCTACCAATCCCTTAACGTCGGTGGTAATCACACCATCGCCTATACTCTCCAAAGTTACCCTAAACCACTCATGCTGTTGTTCTAACTCTTTCTTAGTTATTTGCTCTTCACGCTTCACTTTTTCAAAATGAACCAGTACAATTCCTAAAGCTACAATGGTTTCAAAGACGGAAGTCAATAAAAATCCCCAATAAGCTGCTTCAGGAATGGGTTTTAGAAAAGGATAATTGACTTTATGTATACCCCATAAAACAAATGCACCGCCGGTGATGTATTTTGCAATTCCCACAGTGTCTATTGTTTTAATAAAAGCTATACCTGTCCACAGATATATGATACCGGTTAATATAAATGTTGGTAAAACCTCCAAATAAAAGGGGGCATTAATAAAATACGTCACTGGAAACCACAGAAGGTTTAGCACCACCAAATACCCAAATCTGCGAGGTGTTTTTTTTTCAATAAAAGTGAAGGTACCGTATAACAGCATAAAAGCACTTAAAAGATTTGATGTATAAAAAAGCAAAGTCAGTACAAGATAGGGCCTGTACAGTAACAATATTTCAGATGTAAATCTAATAAACTGAAGAAGCCAAGCGAATGTCCATATACGTAAGTAATTCCTCTTTTCTTCAAAATATAAATAACCATATATTGTTATGAGAACTGCCGCGTCAATAGCAGCTCGGATCAAAGTGTTTAACATCGAGGGCATTTCGACCATCCTTTACAGGGTTTGTCAAAATCTTTTATATTTCTACAAATTTACTGATATTATACCGGGTGAAGGATAATTTTGTCAATGCCGACATCAGCATATATCCATAATTGTTTCGGATTAAAAAAAGAAGCCTTCTCAACCATTGATAGGTTTAGAAGGCTCTTATTAAAATTTATCCTTCATATATGAGTTTCATCTCCCGAGCGGCTTTAACTTCGTCGACCCGCCTGACAGGGGTATCATGAGGTGCGGATTTCAAGAAGTCCGGTCCTTCTTTTGCTTCTTGATATATCTTTCTCAATGCATCGGCAAAAGCATCCAAGGTGTCTTTGCTTTCTGTCTCAGTTGGCTCAACCATCAGGGCCTCATCGACTATCAGGGGGAAGTAAATCGTGGGTGGATGAAAGCCGTAATCCAGCAAGCGCTTTGCTACATCTAGTGCTCTTACGCCGAATTTCTCCTTCCAATTGTTGCAACTTACTACAAATTCATGCTTAAACAGGATATCTTCAGGAACTTCAAACATGTCTTCAATCTTTTTCAATAAGTAACTGGCATTTAATGTGGCAATTTCACTGGCTTCTTTTAAGCCTTTGGCTCCCAGGCTTTTAATATAAGCATATGCCTTTAGCACTACACCTAGGTTTCCGTAAAAGCCGTGGATTTTGCCGATACTGTGAGGTATATCGTAATCAAGATAGTACATTTGCCCTTTTTGGGCTGCCAATGGTTTTGGCAGAAAGTCCCTTAGAAAGGCCTTGACTCCCACTGCTCCGGAACCGGGCCCTCCGCCACCGTGGGGTGTGGAAAAGGTCTTGTGCAAATTGAGGTGAACCACGTCAAAACCCATGTCCCCTGGACGCACAATACCCATTACAGCATTTAAGTTTGCACCATCGTAATATAAAAGGGCTCCTTTTTCATGAAGTATCTTAGAAATCTCAAAGATGTTCTTTTCAAAAAGGCCCAGAGTATTGGGATTTGTCAGCATAAGTGCCGCCACATCTTCGTTGACCAGTTCTTTTAAGGCTTCGATGTCTACCAGACCTTCACTGTCTGACTTGACTTTTATGATATCAAAACCGCCATGGCTTGCGGAAGCCGGATTGGTACCATGGGCTGAATCAGGTACGATTATTTTCGTACGTTTTTCTCCTTTGTGTTCAAGATATTTTTTGATAATGAGGATTCCTGTTAGTTCACCGTGGGCACCGGCCGCAGGCTGTAATGTGAAATTATCCATACCGGTAATCTCAGCAAGAAGGTTTTGTGTATCATACATAACCTCAAGAGTACCCTGTGAAATCTCTTCCGGTGCATAGGGATGTAGCTCGGTAAATCCGGGCATTGCTGCCACTTCTTCGTTTATTTTAGGGTTATATTTCATAGTGCAGGAACCCAAAGGATAAAAACCGTTGTCAACACCGAAATTCATTCGGGAAAGTTCAGTATAATGCCGTATCACATCAAGTTCCGATACTTCGGGTAAGTTTACTTCATCTCTCACGATGTCTTCACCCAAAGTCTCGGATAGATCAACTTTCGGCACTTCCAACGGACTTAGCCGAAAACCTTCTTTTCCCGTTTTGGTTTTTTCAAATATCAGAGGTATTCCTTGCATTTAGCTCACCCCCAGTAATTCTAAAAGTTTTTGGATTTCTTGCTTGGTGCGCTTTTCGGTGAAGGCCACCATGAGCTTATTTTTTTCTTTGGGGAAAAATCTATCGAGTTTCAACCCCGGCAGGATCTTGTGATCCAGGGCTTCCTGATATTTTTTATCAAGGTCACCTACTTCAACTACAACTTCATTGAAGACTTTGGGGTTTATTATCTTTACATTGCCGGATTTTTTTGCCTCATCTATAAAATATCGGGCATTTGCATGGGAGTGATATGCTACATCGTTAAGACCCTTTTTACCTAAATATGAAAGATATATGGTTGAAGCCAGAGCATTCAAAGCTTGGTTTGAGCAGATGTTGGATGTTGCCTTTTCCCTACGAATATGCTGTTCCCGAGCTTGAAGGGTCAACACAAATGCCCTCTTCCCATCTGTATCCACCGTCTCTCCAACAATTCTGCCTGGCATCCGCCGCACAAATTGGGATTTTGTACCCATGAAGCCCAGATAAGGGCCACCAAAATTCAATGGGTTACCTAAGGGCTGCCCTTCACCAACCACAATATCGGCTCCATAATCTGAGGGAGGTTTTAACAGACCCAAGGAAACGGGGTTTGCTGATACGATGAGCATTATACCCTTTTTTCGGGTAATTTCTTGGGCCTGTTTTACATCTTCCAACACGCCGAAAAAGTTGGGCATGCTTATGACAAGAGCAGCGGTCTTACCATCAATGAGTCCTTCAACTTGTTTCCAGTCGGTTTCGTAGGATGTAGTATATGATGAAGGTACAACATCGATTTCAGCACCAAAGCCGTAGGTTTTAGCCGTTGCTACATATTCAGGGTGGATACTGCCGGAAAGTACCACTTTATTTTTCTTTTTGATATTACAGGCCATCGATATAGCTTCACCCAGACTTGATGCCCCATCATAGATTGAGGCATTTACTACATCCATGCCGGTGAGTTTTGCTATCATGGTCTGATATTCGAAAATCGCTGCAAGTGTTCCCTGACTACGCTCTGCTTGATACGGTGTATAGGAAGTATAGAACTCCGACCGGCTAACCATAGCCTTTACCACTGCAGGTACATGATGGTCATAAGCCCCGGCTCCGATGAAATTTACATAATCAGCGGCTTTATTTTTTTTGCTGATTTCTAGTAGTTCTCTTTTAAGCTCTACTTCACTCAAGGGTCGGGGAAGATTCATGTCCCGAGCAAGTTTTACATCATTGGGAACATCGTCAAAGAGGCTTTTAACACCTGGGATACTCAGGGTTTCAAGCATTTCCTCGATTTCCGAAGGTGCATGACTTATAAATCTCATTTCTACTCCCCTTCCACCTGTTCTTCATATTCCTCCGGGGTCAGCAAATCTTCGAGCTCGCTTTCGTCTTCCACCTCCACCACTATCATCCAGCCATCATCATAGGGACTTTTATTTACTAACTCAGGACCATCGTTGAGAGCTTCATTTATTTCCAGTACCGTTCCGGAGACAGGTGCATAGAGATCCGATGCAGCTTTAACCGATTCCACCGAACCAAAAGCCTCACCCTTTACAATCTTATCACCGACTTCCGGTAATTCCACGTACACCACGTCACCTAGTGAGTCCTGGGCATGGTCTGTAATACCGACCTTCCCACGATTTTCTTCCAGTGAAATCCACTCATGCTCTTCGGTATACATTAATTCTGCGGGAATATTACTCATTAAATTCACTCCTTAATTTTATTTCTTCAAAAAGCTTGTAGACACTTTTTGTGCCCGATGTTTTTTTCCACGAATCTCGATTTCAAAATGTTTATCATTTGTGCCGCTAAAAGGTATTTTTACCAGTGCCAGGGCTAAGTATTCTTTAATGTAAGGGGCAAAACCGCCGGAGGTTACCTTTCCTACCTGTTCATCGCCATAATAGACAGAATAATCCTGTCTGGGAACACCTCGGTCCAGAAGTTTCAGCCCTATGAGTTGCCTTCTGTCTCTTTGCTGACTTTGAGCGTAGAGCACATCACGCCCATTGAAGGGTTTATCTAGGTCTATAAATCTGAAAAGGCCCGCTTCAACAGGGGTAATGTCCGGTCCCAGTTCATGACCGTATAAGGACAGGCCCGCTTCAAAGCGCAGGGTATCTCTAGCCCCCAGTCCACATGGTGTTACACCTCGATCGATAAATTTGCTAAAGAGTTTTTTCACCATCTCCGGTGGGCCATAAATTTCAAAACCATCACTGCCAGTGTATCCGGTTCGAGATAAAATCAACGAACCACCCTCATGTTCCACGGATTTGAAGTTAAATGGTTTAAGTTGTACCTCACCAAAACGCTCTGTTATAAAATTGGCGCTTTCAGGACCCTGGATGGCAATAAGCCCATAATCATCACTTACATCTTCCACTGTAACATCTATGGGGGCAAAGCTTTTAATATGCTCAAAATCCTTGTTCTTATTGGCTGCGTTTACAACCAGCAAATACTGCGTAGAACTGAGTTTGTAAACCATAAGGTCGTCCACGGTTCCACCGTCCTCATAGGTCATGATGTTGTATTGGGCTCGGCCTTCCTTGATTTTGTGGACGTTATTTGTGAGAAGGCTATTTAAAAAATCTCTTGCTTTTTCCCCACTGACCGATATTTCTCCCATATGTGACACGTCGAAAATACCCGCTTTTACCCTTACCGCCATATGCTCATCAATTATGGATGAATACTGAATGGGCATCTCGAAGCCTGCAAAATCTACCATCCTTGCCTTAAGTTTTACATGCTCTTCATAGAGCGGAGTTCTTTTAAGCATTTTTCCCCTCCTTTTTTATACTTGCTAGTGTAAGAATTTTTTGTTATTTTGTCTATAAAAAAATGTTCTAAGCATAAAGCAACAAAATAATTTGTTTACACTTAGAACCTCTGTCCTTTTGCCTGAAAGATTTCCCTCGTCGGCGCCTTAGCTCTCCAGAGGCTGGTCCAAAGGTGATCCTTTTGCCTGAGAGTTTAGCCCATAACCCGTTTACCCCTTCGGCGCTCTGTAAAAGAGTCTCTCTCACCTTTTTCATACCATTATAATTTTATGTAAAAACCTGAATACTTATTATGACTAGATAATACCATTTTTAAAATAACTTTACAAGTCAGCCAGAGATTACAGGGGTGATTACCTGTCACCTCCAGGCATCGGGGAGAAGGTATCCTTCTGCTACAACTTTTGCATTACCTTCCATATATAAATCATCGACTATATCTTCTTTTATATTAAAGCAAATCTTCAAAATCCCTGCTCTGGTATGCATGTTGACCGGAGCTTTGGTTTTATCCAATAAGCATGAAGTAATGGCAGAAGCGGTGGAACCCGTGCCACATGCAAAGGTTTCGTCTTCAACGCCCCGCTCGTAGGTTCTGACAATTATATTGTTCTCATCGACAATCTTTAAAAAATTTACGTTGGTACCGGCGTGAAAAATATCAGCATAACGGATTTTTCTGCCAAGTGTCAGCAGTTCCTCATAATCCATTGTATCCACATCATCCCGATATATAACTACATGTGGAACACCCACATGAGCATAGTGGAAATCCAGAGTCTCTCCCTCAAATTCGTGAGACTGATTAAGGTGCAAGTTGCTCGTGCTAACCGGTGGGAACTTTAAACGGACATTTTCACCTACTATCTCAGCCTCATAAATCCCTGCCATGGTTTCAAGGGTCATTTCATCATCCACAACCCTCTGTAAGTAAGCAAATCTTGAAATACAGCGAGCACCGTTACCGCACATCTCACCTTCACTGCCGTCAGCATTGAAGTATCGCATTTTAAAATCCGCTTTGTCAGACTCCTCAAGCATCATAAATCCGTCGGCTCCTACTGATACCCTGCGTGTACACACTCGCCTTATGAATTCGGGAAGATCATATTCCTTTATTATGCCCTGTCGGTTATCCACCACAATAAAATCATTGCCACAACCGTTCATTTTTATGAAGGGTATTTTCTCCATATCAAGGCTCCTCCTCAGAATTTTTATTTTATAAGAATATTATATCAAACATGTCTGCAACCGTATACTAAAATCACTGTTACTATTCAGAGGTCTGTCATTGTACTATATACTGCTGTCATTCTGAGTGCAGCGAAGAATCTTATTTAATCCTTACAAAGATCCTTCACTACGTTCAGGATGACAAGCTGTTTTCAACCTCTGAATAGTTACAAATCACTGCACAATCTATTATTGAAAATCTCTGTATTATTTGACAACAACCACAAATCGTGATAAATTGGTATTGTGGGACTTCCTAAAAACTATGACTTTTTAGGATGGGCCCAAATTTATTTTTAAATACTTTTATAATTGTCTTCACAAGGAGGAATTGAAGTGGATACCAAGTACAAACTCTCAAAGAGCACTTATAAAAAGCTCACAGATCACCTTATAGAAGTAAAAGCTAATAGAGGCAAAATCATTGATGATTTTTTCCCCGAGGTCACTAAAGAACGTCATGATTTTGAATCCCTTATGGACTTGTACATATATGAAGTAAATAGATTTATACAGAATACCGAACCAATCGAATCCCGGGAAAATAGTTTGCCTTTTGTGATCATGGGAAGTGAGGTTAAAGTTTCCGATATTAAGCATGGCAATACATTTAAGTTCACGGTCGTAGCCCCTTTTCAAAGTCAACGAGAGAGCCAAAATATCTTTGACGTATCCTGCCTGTCACCGGTAGGAAGGGCTTTGCTGCTAAAAAAAGTTGGTAATACGGTAGAAGTGGAAGCTCCGGGCGGAGTATTCCATTATGATATAAAATCAATTTCTTTTTCATAAATGTTTTAAAGCCCCATATGCTAGAAATGCATGTGGGGCTTTAATTTTAAGCCAAACATTGGTGACATGCCACGAAATGACCATTAAAATCAATTGTTTCGGGTTCCTGTTCCCGGCATCGTTCCATTGCTAAGGGACAGCGGGTGTGAAATCTGCACCCGGAAGGTGGATTTACTGGGCTGGGCACTTCACCTTCCAGTATTGTCCGTTTTCGATTCCTAAAACGCGGGTTAGCTTCGGGAACTGCCGACATCAAGAACCGTGTATAAGGGTGTAATGGACTTTTATATATCTCTTCGGTATTACTGGCTTCGACTATTTTGCCGAGAAACATCACACAGACTTTATCGGATATATATTTTACCACCCTTAGGTCGTGAGAGATGAACAAATAGGTCAAATTATAACGCCACTGCAATTCTTTTAAAAGGTTAAGCACTTGAGCCTGAATGGAAACGTCCAAGGCCGAAACCGGCTCATCACATATGATAAGTTCAGGATTTAAAGCCAGTGCCCGGGCGATGCCCACCCGCTGTCGCTGTCCGCCACTGAACTGATGGGGATAGCGCCTCATGTGATACGGTCTGAGCCCTACTTCCCGCATAAGTTCTAAAACGATTTTTTCCTTAGCTTTGCCTGACGCTACTTTATGGGTTTCCAAAGGTTCACCGATTATATCGCTTATAGGCATGCGCGGGTTTAAGGATGCATAGGGGTCTTGGAATATTATCTGCATTTTTCGGCGCATTTGCCTTAATTGTTCTCCACCAATATCATAGATGTCTTGGCCGTTAAAATATACTTTTCCAAAGGTGGGTTCTATAAGGCGCAAAACAAGCCGGCCCAGGGTGCTTTTACCACATCCGGATTCCCCTACAAGGCCCAGAGTATCCCCTTTGTTAATGGTCATACTTACACCGTCCACAGCATGTACAACCCCTGCCTTTTGTTTAAAAAAACCGCTGTTATCAGCTAAAAAATGTTTTTTCAAATCCTTTACTTCAACTAAAATATTATTGTTCAACCGCAGTCACCTCCGCATCGCTGTATTTCCAGCATTTGACCTTATGGCCCTTGTGCACCTCAAACATACCCGGATCTTTTTTCTTGCAAATATCTTTAACTTCACTGCAACGGGGCCAAAAGCGACAGCCTTCAGGTAAATGCATCAAATTAGGCACAACGCCGGGTATATTGTATAGTTTTTCTTTTTGATTTTGAGCCAATGTAGGAATTGAGCTATAAAGGCCGACGGTATATGGATGAAGGGGATTTTCAAAGACCGAAAACACATCTGCATATTCCACCACGGTCCCGGCATACATAACGCATACTTCATCGGACACTTCGGATATTACTCCTAGATCATGGGTTATCATCAAAACCGACATATGGGTTTTTTCCTGTAAATCCTTTATTAATCGAAGTATTTGCGCTTGGATGGTAACATCCAGAGCCGTCGTGGGTTCATCGGCAATCAAGAGCTTTGGATTGCAAGCAAGAGCCATGGCAATCATAACCCGCTGACGCAATCCTCCTGACAGCTGGTGGGGATAATTGGATATCCTTTTATCCGGGTCGGGGATTCCTACAAGATGAAACAATTCCACAGCTTTTTCCAAGGCTTCACTTTTCCCCAAGTGTCGATGAATCTTCAACACTTCCATCACTTGATTTCCAACGGTATGCACCGGATTCAATGATGTCATAGGTTCTTGAAAGATCATAGCAATATCATTTCCCCGAATTCTACACATATCCTCATAGCTTTTTTTTGCCAAATCTTTACCCTCGAAAAGAACTTGACCATCGACAATTTTGCCAGGAGGTGAAGGGATTAATTTTAAAATAGACAGGGCTGAAACGCTTTTACCACACCCAGACTCACCAACCAAACCCAAGGTTTTGCCTTTTTTTATTGAAAAACTTACACCATCGACGGCTGGGACAACACCTTCGTCGGTATAAAAAAATGTTTTCAGTCCTTTTACCGATAAAATTTCTTCTTTATTCAAGTTTTTACCTCCATTCACTGTTTCATATACGGATCCAGTGCGTCCCTGAGACCGTCTCCCAAGAAATTGAAGGCCAGTACAATAATTAGTATAGAAAAACCGGGGGATATGGCAACCCAAGGAGCTGAAAACAAATATTCCTTGCCGTTGGAAATCATAAGCCCCCAGCTGGGAGTCGGTGGCCGTGCACCTACACCGAGGAAACTGAGGCTTGCTTCGGACATGATAGCCCCGGGTATGCCCATAGTAAGCATCACCAAAAGCGGTGCCATACAATTAGGAAATATGTGACGTAGCATTATTACCCAGTTTTTAACTCCAATAGCTCGGGCTGCCTCCACATATTCCTTTTCCTTTATGGATAGGGTTTGGGCTCTGACCACTCGGGCAGTACCCGCCCATCCGACAATACTCAAAGCTATAAAAATATTATATAAACTTGCTCCCAGAGTATACATCACCACCATGGCCAACAACAGAGACGGGAAAGCCATGACCATATCCGCCAGACGCATTATGATGCTGTCTACTTTCCCGCCATAGTATCCGGAAATAATGCCCAAAACCGACCCTATGGCCATAGATATCAATGTAGGTATCAGGCCTATAACCAGTGAAATTCGAGTACCGTAAATTATACGACTTAGTACATCCCTGCCGTAAATATCAGTGCCCAGCAGATATTTCGAGTTGGGAGGACTGAACTGGTTGGTCAAGTCAACTTCATACGGATCGTGGGGCGCAATCTGAGATGCGAGAAAAGCAATACAAATCATCAGGATAACAATCACGGCTCCGACCATGGCCATACGATTTTTTTTGAAACGATACCAAACTTCTTTTATAAAAGTGGTTCCCTGAAGTTCCATTTCTTCATCAATCTGCTCGGGAAACTTATTTCTATTGAGTTCTATCATAATTGCTCCCCCTCAATCGTATTTAATTCTAGGATCAAGATAGGAATAAGCAATATCGGCCACAAGATTACCTATAATAACCAAGCCCACGGTAAACATCACCGAACCCTGCAGAAGCGGCATATCTCTATTTTGTATGGCATTGACACAGACCCTGCCAATCCCGGGTATGCCAAAAACGCTCTCTGTTATGACAGCACCGGACAGCAAGCTGGCCACCTGTATAGCCATTACCGTAACCACCGGGAGCATGGAATTTTTTAGTGCATGATAAAAGACCACTTGTTTTTCCATCAAGCCTTTGGCCCGAGCTGTTCTTATGTAGTCGGTTCTGATGACTTCAAGCAGGCTTGATCGGGTAAGCCGGGCTATGGAAGCAGCCGAGCTCCACCCCAATACGATGGCAGGCATAATAATATACTCGGGACCACTAAATCCTGAAATTGGCAGCAAATTTAACTTCAGACCAAAAATATACTGCATAATAATTGCTGACCAGAAAATTGGCATTGATACACCCAATAGAGTAAAACCCATGAAAAAATTATCTATAAAAGAATATTGTTTTACCGCGGAAATAATGCCGGCAGGTATACCAATTCCCCATGCAATGATAATGGCACTGAAAGAAAGTATGATTGTATTTGGAAAGGCTTCCACAATCAAATCTGCCACATCACGTTTTAGCTTATAAGACCTGCCGAGATCTCCATGCAAGGCTCCCCATATAAATTTCATGTAGCGAACATATAACGGGTCATTCAGATTCATTTCAGCTTTAACTCGTTCTAACACATCCGGACTTATATGTTCTTTCATCATCAGCACCACCGGATCACCTGGAACCACATTTAAGAGGTAGAATGTGATGATGGTTATGCCTATTACTACCGGAATTGAAACCAAAATCCTTTTTAATATGTATCTACCCATTCAGTCACCTCCTAAAGGTATTAACAGAACTTTTAGGGGCCCAAAGATTATGGGCCCCTTTTTTGATAAGTTTATTCCTCTATTCTTACTTCATAATAGGGCATATTGCTCCAACCATTCCAGGAAACTTTGAAGTTCTTGACCCTAGGTTGCACCACGAAGAGGTGATTCAGATGAAAGAGAGGAATCCATGCGGCATCTTCGTAAACTATCGTTTCTTCAAGTTCGCGATACAGTGCATATCTTTCCTCCGGTACTATCATTGTTCTGGCTCTTTCCAGTTCTGCCTGAACATGCTTATTTCCATAGTTGAAAGAACGGGCTACGGAATTCTTGGTGGCAAAAAAGGTGTATATGAAGTTATCGGGGTCGTTGAAATCCGCCGACCAGTTGGTATGATACATTGGGAGTTTGCCTTCACGCCGAGTGCCAAACCAAGCAGCTTCATCCATTTGGACAATTTCAACTTTGATGCCTATTTCAGCTAACATAGCTTGGACAGCTTCATTTAATTTCAAGGTGCTTGGCGAATCGACGGTTTGAGTAATTTGCATTTGAAAGCCATCGGGATATCCAGCTTCCGTCAACAAGGTTTTGGCCTTTTCTTTATTATAAGGAAAGCCAGGAAGATCCGGATTGTATCCGGCCAGGCCCGGAGCCATGATACCTTTTGCTATGGTACCGGTACCGTAATACAATGTGTCTAGGAGTAACTGCCGATCTAAGGCATACTGAACAGCTCTTCTAACCCTTACATCGTCAAAAGGCTTTACAGCCTGGTTAATATGATAATAGTAGGTGCCCACCCGGGGTCCGCTGACTATATGATCTTTCCATTTTTCGCTCTTTAAGAAATATGGAATCTGAGAACGAGCATTGTCACAATCAAAGGCATCTAACTCTCCCTTTTCAAACATCATTCGTTGGGTTTCAGCGTCAGGAATAATTTTAGTCACAATCTTATCTATATCCGGTTTGCCCCGGAAGTAATCGGGGTTGGCCGACAAAATCACCTGATCATTGTAGGTCCAATCGGTAAGCATGAAAGGCCCGGTGCCAATGGTCAGTTCCGGTTTTACTCCAAAATCCAACCCTGCAGTTTCAGTAGCCTTGCGGTTGTAGATAGAACCGGCAGGAGTAGAAAGACAGGCTATAAAGGGTGCGAAGGGCTCTACAAGAGTGATTTCAATTGTGTAATCATCAATAACCTTCATACCCCGCGTGGAATCGGCTTGACCCTCCATCCGCTCTTTGGCGCCATCTATCATGTCGAGAAAATCGGTGTTCAGTGCCTTAGTCTTGGGATCCAGCATTCGGTCAAAGGTATATAACACATCATCAGCCTTTAGCTCTTCGCCGTTGTGGAATTTTACTCCCTTCCTTATATAAAAGGTATAGACTTTACCGTCAGGAGATATTTCCCATTTTTCCGCTAAGCCGGGAACCAGTTCAGATTTTCCGGGTTCTGTAGTTACAGCCTCAACCAAACGATCATAGATATTAAGGGGTATGAGGTATTCCTCGGTAGTAAGCTGGACATCTCCGGTACCGGGATCAGTAATTGCTGCAATAGTCAAGATTTTTTCTCCGGATTCCGGCGTTTTAGAGGCAGATTTTGATCCACAGCCTGTTATTAGAGTAACCACCAATAAAGCAACCAGCAATGTAACCATCCACTTATTTCTAACGAACATACATGACCCTCCTTTTTTTATTTTTTCAGACATAGCTTAGTATAAATTATCTTTATAACCCCCCCTTCACACTAAGTCGTTATCATCAGGCCCGTCCTCGATATCCAATTTGCGATTAACTAATGCAGCTTATATTCCTTCAAAGATTTCCGGTTCTATTTCTCTATAAACAATACAATTAAACATATATACCAAATGTTTTATCAGTATCTAGAATTTTGGAGTAAAAAGTTTACAATACTCTATTGTTATAATCATAATTCTATTTATTTTGGGATATTCCTCTATTTTTATAAGAGTGTGCCTCTTCAAAAAATAAAGCAGCTTCTTCTAATGAAATTACTGCTCTATTTCTTAATCTTATGGATTTTGTATTTAATCAATAGTAATTGAACGACCCAATCGATTGTTTACTATTTTCCCATCGTCCAAGACCAATTTGCCATTCACAAAAACATATTTTATTCCCTCAGGGCCCTCTGTCGGTTTTTCAAAGGTCGCCTTGTCTCGGATTTTTTCTAGATCAAAGACAACAATATCCGCATCGGAGCCAATGGAAAGAGAACCCTTGTCTATTCCAAATCTTGCAGCCGGCCTGCAAGTCATTTTAGCTATGGCATCATATAAGCTGACGGTTTTTTTATTTATCACATATTCCCGAATAAATCGGGGGAAAGCCCCGGCGGCCCTGGGGTGACCGCTACCATCGTTCAAGACACCGTCACTGGCCAGTATGGTCCTAGGATGGGCCAGTGCCATATCAACTTCCGATTCTTTCATCACATGGGCTATAACCAGATAATCTGGGTTTTCTACTCTTTCCACTTTAAAGGCTTCTTCTCGCAGCCTCTGCCCTTTATACTCACCTTGAGTTATCTCCAGAGCTGAATAGTCTATCTTATACCGCTCAAGAAACCCCTCATCAAAAGTCGTTGACCCGATGGAAGTACAAAAAGCATTGTAAGGATAGCAATCGATTCCTATATCTAGGCCATTGATACTGTAATAATCGACCAATCGGTATACATCTTCCATCTGACCATAAGCTCCCATGCTTCCTATATGGGATATCTGGATTTTTACACCGGTTTCTTTGGCAATATCAATAAGTTCCATTATAGCCGAAATAACACCTTCGGCATCATCTCTCACATGAGCGGCTACAACTTTATCATGTTTTTTCACAACATAACTCAGAGCCAAAAGCTCATCATGGTTTATCCCCGGAACGTAGCGAATTCCAAAAGATAAACCTAGGGTTCCGGATTGCAACTCGTCATCCAATCTCTCACACATCTTGTTTATAGTTGTCACATCCACATTTTTATATTTGTCAAAATTACTTATATTCTCCCGTAAATTTGCGTGAGCTGACAATAAGCCTATATTAACCGGATATCCCAATTTTTCAACTTCTCTTAAATATTTTAATGGGTTTTGAGGTCCGGAGCCGCAATTGCCACCTACGACACTGGTCACACCCATCTTTAACATACATTCAGATATACAAATTTTAAAATATTTTTTATTTTCATCATATGGGTCTTCATGCATATGAATATCAACAAACCCCGGTGAAATAACAAAATTGGAGCAATCCAAAACTTCCTTACCAGATATATCGTCGATAGTCAGGCTTTTGATTTTTCCATTTTTTATCCCAATGTTTAATCTACTGAAAATCTTATTTTTGGGGTCAACTACCTGTCCACCTTTTAGAACATAGTCAAACATAGTTTTTGCTCCCTTCTTCTGACGGTAATCATACCAAATGCTTAATCATCGACGATCTTTCACCATAGATAAAGTCGATAAGCGGTATTTCCAATAATGTATAGCAGCCTGGTTTTTGTTTCAGGCTACCCCTGGCGGCAGAAACCATCACTTGAGCCGTGGCGGCAGGATTAGTCAGCGACATGGTAAAGTCCATCCTTTGATTGTGGGTTGCACCGGACACCCCCTTTCGTTCTATATGGACTCCATGGCCCATGTCAATAAGATTTTTGACATTCTCCACGCAGAACACGTAAGTTTCATCATTGTTAAAATATGTATCTTCTTTTATAGCCTTTGACACTTCATTGAACTCAAAGCCTTCTTTTAGCTCTATATACACAATTCTCTTGTGCAAGCCCATGCCTTTTGGAACTGTCATAGATATAGCATCTTTAACTCCCGGTATTGCCTTTACTGCTACGGTATGGCCCATGCTCATTCCAGGACCGAAGTTTACATTGGTGATGCCTTTAGGTGCTATCATCTCGAAAACAACTCTAATAACGGAGTCGGTACCTGGGTCCCAGCCGGCAGCCATAAGCGATACTGCATCACTTTCCTTGGCGATTTTATCTAGTTGATACTTTAGTTCTATCATTGGCTCACCATGAATATCGTAGGCATCGATTGTATTGATTCCCATTTTCAGATAAGAAGCCGCCACCTTCGGTACATGTCTGCTATCGACAGCCAAAATAGCTACATCAACTTTTCCCAAAGCCTTAATATCATCTACTATGGGGACTTTGGGCAAACTTTTCTTTAAATCCGCTATAAGACTAGGTAATTCAATAATTCCGGCTACTTCCATATCGGGACTTTCACAAACTGCTTCGAATACTTTATGACCTACGTTACCAAAACCCACTACTGCAATCTTTGATTTATACACTTTGTTGCCCCCTATTCAATCTATTTAGTAATAGCAATTATCATCAAACCGTTTATATCTTCATAACTATCTATGTATAGCTTGTTGCAATAATCATGCCAAATGGGTTTTAAGCTTAGGGCCCAATAAACTAAGCCTTATACTTGTCCAAAATATAATAATAAAAAAAAGGTTCGTTTTTATGAACCTATAAAAAGTAATAAGATATTGTATTGTCTTATATTAGTTAAGTTTCCGACTTAGTTCTAAAAACCGAACACCTAGTTCGTAAATTCAAACTTCTTTAATTTAGCATAAAAATTTGTTTTACCCATTTTTAAAAGTTGCATAGCTTTTTTTCTATTGCCACTAGATAGTTCGAGAGCTTTGTTAATAGCTTTTTTCTCTGCCTCTTCCACGATGGTTTTTATCGGACCAATGTTGTTTATTTCCACAAGGTTTGTCGCTAAATGTTGTTTTAAATTTTTCAACATATATTGAGGAAGATGTTCTGGTAATATTTCTTTTCCAGACATGACTTTTGCCCTTTCTATTACGTTTTCCAGTTCTCTTATGTTGCCGGGCCAATGATAATCAAAAAATATTTTATAAACTTCCGGGGATATCTTTTTTAAACCATTGCCGGTTTTTTCTTCTAAACGACGGTATAGGTAACTTATCAAAAGAGAAAGGTCTTCTTTATGTTCTCTAAGAGGTGGGATATATATGGAAATAACATTTATTCTGTAAAAGAGGTCTCCTCTAAAATGACCCTCTGACACCAGACGTTCAAGGTCTTTATTGGATGTAGCTATTATTCGGATATTTACACTTATAGGCTCTATACCACCGACCCGTGTAAAAGTTCTACTTTGAATGACATGCAGTAGCTTCGCTTGTAAGGATAACGGCAGCTCATTTATCTCATCTAGGAAAATCGTGCCATTATTGGCTATTTCAAATTTACCGAGTTTTCTGGAAACAGCCCCAGTAAAGGATCCTTTTTCATGTCCGAATAACTCACTTTCAAGAAGGGTTTCTGGAATTGATGCGCAATTTATATATACCAAAGGACCATTTCGCCTTTTGCTGGCTTGATGAATCGCTTCGGCAAACAGGTTCTTACCGGTGCCGCTCTCACCCTGGAGAAGTAATGTAGAATCGGTTTGTGCAGCTTTTTTTGCTGCTAATATAACATTTTTTATGGCTGGACTTTCACCGATGATTGATGCAAAGGCTTGTTTTTCTATTTGCTCGGTTTTTAGCTTGTCTTCAAGATTTTTTAGATGTTTCAGAGCCTTTTCTCTTTCCACTAAAACCGCCTTGAGTTCCGAAATATCCATAATCTCCAGCATAGCGCCGATTCTCTCTCCGGCCTCGTCAAGAGCCTTCACTGAACACCGCACCGGAACACCGTTGATCAGGGATTCCATACCTTTTAGACCATTACTGCAACGGCAAGCAACATTTAAAAGTTTTCTGATAACTTCCGAATCGGGATGCAACTCTAAAATATGTTTGCCAAGAGTCTCAAGAGCCCTTCCGTGTTGGCCTTTTCCTTTAAAAGCACCTCCTCCCAAAATATGTTTGATCGGCTCTTTTCTAGCCGTATAACCTTTACACTGATAAAATTTTACAGTCATGGTTTTTCCATCAAGAACAACCATGTGACCTACTCCCCAAAGATAACTATAATCATATGCCCTTTCATTGACTTTGATTCGAAGGCATTTGTTATTTATGTCTATATGAGCTTGCAGTATTGTATCGGATATGGTTGTCTCAATAGATAAGTCAGATCCTTGACCCTTTGGTAGACATTTGAAAACACCGCCACTTGATATATCCCCTTTTCTGCCTATAGCCACCACGGCATCACCTTTTTTTAGGTTTTGAGGGACTACACCTATAATCCGAAAATCATCAGGCTCCATGCCTCCGTCATCGGCACCCAACATGTTATCCGCAATCACCACTATATCACCGTCATTGAGCATTCCCTCTGTATGACCGGTGCCTCCGTCTGGATTAATACCAAAAATATCTTTTGCCATTATGTTGTAAATTTTTATGTAGCCTTTTGAATCTATAACAATTATACCTTCATCCATGAGGTCCGGTATCTTGGAGTGAAAGTACATGGTATCACCCCACAATTATTGTCATTACTATATTGATGATTCTACATATTATTGGGATTATCCTTCATTATTAGAAAACTTCATGGAAATAATAAAGCTCACTTAAACGGAACTGCTTATTCAGTTGTTGATGTAATCCTTCCTCCGATATATCAACACGTATTAACGGGCATCAGATGCATGCAAAAAAATCATACCTTAACTTTTTTCCACTTACCGGAATTATATCTAAAATACATAAAAACCGAGCGGAACACTTGGTCACACGCCTGAGCCATCCATGCACCGGTAAGACCAAAACCCATATTTATAAAGATCTTTGCCAAGATGACCCGAATACCCCACACAGCTATAAAGGAGGAAATAAGGGGACCACGTGTATCACCGGCACCGCGAAGCGCACCTGCTAAAATAAACTGAGTTGACTGCATCGGTTGCATTATAGCAATTATTTTAAGGCAAATAGCTGCTAAATATATAACTTCCGGATCATTTGTATATATACCGGCAATCTGTCTACCGAAAAAGAAAAACGTAGATGCAATAGCTACTGCTACAATCATCCCCATGCGCCGTGTTTCCATGCCATATTTTTCAGCCATATCCGGTCTTTCTGCTCCAAGGCTCTGACCTACCAAAGTAGTTGCAGCTATTCCGAAGGCCATGCTGGGTGAAAAAGACAGCCCAAAAACGTTTATTGCCACCTGATGGGCAGCAAATACTGTAGTCCCAAGACCTGCCACAGTCCTAGCAAATTCTATCTGCCCGGTCCGAAATACAAATTGTTCAATCCCTGATGGTACACCGATTTTTAATATACGTTTTATAATATCAAAATCGAGAAGGAATCCCTTCCTTTCTGAAAGACTCAGAATGGAATTAGGGTGATATATAGCTAAAATTGCCATAATCATTGCTACAGATCGAGAAATAGATGTGGCTATGGCTGCACCAATTACGCCCATGACTGGAAATCCCAGCTTCCCGTATATAAGAATGTAGTTTAATACCACATTTATTAAATTGGAAATCATATTGTATCTCATTGGGGTAACCGTATCCCCGGCACCTCGAAGTGCAGCACCTATTCCCATAGAAGTGGTAATAAAAATACCACCCAAGGCAATTATCTTCAGATATCGGGTAGCTAAGGGCAGTACTTCGGGCTCGGCACCCATGAAACCTATTACTTTATCTGCAAAAATATAACCCGGTACGCTGACCAAAAAGCCCATAAGTACAGTAATTACAAGGGTTTGTTTCACTACAGCTCCCGCCGATTCATTGTCATCGGTCCCCATAAATCGAGCTACCAAAGCTGTGCTACCTACATTTAAGGCCTGAAAAACTGCCAAAGCAAGCATCATCGGCTGATTGCTAAGACCTACGGCTGCCAGGGACGCAGTACTTACATTCCCTACCATGACCATATCCACCATACCAAAAAGATGCCCAAGCAAAAGTTCGGCCAAAGACGGGAATGCTAGGTCTTTAACCCGCTTGCGTAAGTTCTCTTCTTCATTTTTATCGGGCATTGTTTTATTTTTTGATTCCGCAACTACTGCATTTGTATGCTTATTGTTATACCTCAAATTATATGCACCTCATCCTAGCTCTAATTCATTTTATAATATATCTGACAATAGGCGTCACCTCCTATATCTCTCGACAGAACCGTACGTGCCCTATTATATTCCCGCTTCCAGGAGGAAGCGCACGCTTTTGCGTGCTGCTTCGCGACTCGTACCTTATTATATTATATCATCTGTAGGCAAGTTTTTAATTTCCTACTTTATCGACGATAGTTAAGGAAAAAATAAAAATATGAACTGTTTAACTTTGGAAAAATTCTGGTATAATTAAAAAAGAACTGTCTTGTTTCTATAGTTGTTAATAAAGGGTGATTTGAGTGAAAAGAAGTTTAGAAAATGTAAAAGATAAAATACAAGAACTTATTACTTATATTAAGCAAAATAAAAACATTATTGCATTGTATATTTTTGGCTCTTGTGGTACAGAGTATCAACGTGCAACCAGTGATGTGGATTTTGCCATATTATTTGAAACTAGCTCAACACTCTTTAAAGAGCTTGAGATTGAATCAGATATCAGCCAAATATTTGAGCGAGATGATATAGATGTTGTAAATCTAAACAAATCACCTATTGATATCAGCCATCAGGTATTGTATACCGGTGATTTACTTTTTTGCAGAGATGAAATATTGCTTGCTGATTTCAAGGAAAAGGTATTCAATCTTTACGGGGACTACGGAATTGTCCTCAAGAAGTTTTATGATGATTTTCAGGAAGGACTGAGAGAAAAATATGACACAAATTGATAAAAAACGGATTTTGGATAAAATCAGAGTCATTCAAGATTGCCTATCTAAATTAGATGTTCTATCCCGACTTTCTGTTGATGAGTTCACTTCCGACTTTAAGAATTTTGATTCTGCAAAATATAACCTTCAAATAGCCATAGAAGCTATGATAGACATTGGAAATCATATAATTTCACGAAAAGGACTTGGAACTCCGAAAACTTATCGAGATACTTTCGAGATTTTACATAAAGGTCAAGTTGTACCAAAGGAAGATGCAGC
>JAQWCA010000129.1 GCA_028706065.1 Tepidanaerobacteraceae bacterium | reverse complement strand
TTTTCGAATCGATATTTTCACGCTACCTCACCTACACCGCAAGTAATTGCGAATGGTGGTAACGTAATGAATGTTCATCATGCGAATAAGTATAATCCCTATATTAATTATCCTTTTATTGCCCAGAAAGAAATGCGAGAATTAGTAGATGAATGGCACAAGAAAGGATGGAAAGTAAAGATTTATTATACGGTAAGGGAATTAAGTAATTATCTTACAGAAATATGGGCATTACGAAGTCTCGGTTTTGAGATTTTGGCAGACGGAAATGGTGGAGGGGACAGGTGGTTACAAGAGCATCTAGTCAATAATTATACACCTCAATGGTATGCTTATCTAGGAAACGGAACTTCAGATGAAGCAATACTAAACAGTGGTGAATCACGTTGGTACAACTATTATGTTGAAGGTTTAGCCTGGCTCCTAAAAAATATGGATATTGATGGTTTGTATTTGGACGATGTTTCTTATGATAGAAGAATACTAAAAAGAATGCGCAAGGTTATGGAAGCAATTAAGCCGGATTCTTGCATGATCGACTTACATTCAAACACATCATTCTCAATAGGTCCAGTCAATCAATATCTTGAATTTTATCCATACATTGATAGAACATGGTATGGTGAGGGGTTTAGTTACGATATTCATCCGGCAGATTTTTGGCTGGTTGAAACTAGCGGTATTCCTTTTGGAGTCATGAATGATATCCTTTTACAAGTAGGCATTAATAGGCACAGGGGTATGCTTTATGGGATGACAGTTCGAGGTCAAAATGATTGGAACTTATGGAAGTTATGGGATGATTTTAGCATTGCTAATTCCAAGATGAACGGGTACTGGGAAAAAAATCCTGTTGTAACAACAGACCATAAAAATGTGTATGCAACAACTTACATAAAAGATGGAAGTGTCCTTGTCGCGCTTGCAAGTTGGATAAAAGAACCCGTAAAAGTAAAAATGAACATTGATTGGAAGAGATTAGGTTTAAATCCTTCCGAAGTAAATATTATTGCACCTGAGATTTATAATTATCAAAAAGAAAAAAATTTCAAGGTAGATGAACTTATCCCAATCGATGCGTTAAGTGATTGTTTAATAATAATTTCTAAAAAATGAAATACGTTATTACTTTATTATCGCTACTTATTTCAACATTTTGCATTGCACAAAAAAAAGGACTAAACTTTGATTCAGGATCGGAAGCTATAGGTGATAGACCTTACGAAATGGAAACAAGACATGAGAAAAAAAATCCATTTGTTTCTTTTGATAACTGTGAGAAATGGATAATTGAAACAGAAAATTGCAATGCAGATCTTTATTTGTCTTCTGAACAAAGAATCTACAGTAGTAAAACTGGAAAATTAGTGTATCGTACAACTAATAAGGAAGCTTCGATTAAATTAATTTATGAGAAACCAATTGAAATTCCAGAACCTTGGGATTGTATAGATTTTTGGACTTTTGGAGATCATTGGCTATGGGGTGAACCTCATTTCAGTACAGCATTCAGACATTTTGCTTTGATTGAGGGAGCAGATGGGAAAACGCATGAGATCGATTTCTCTCAAAGTGGATACGGCGGACTAGTTCATAAATACTGGTTTTTGAATCATATAAAAGTGAATGAAAAAATTATTTCACCAGCAAAGTTCATTGGAATAAAATTTTATAGTAACAACACAACTCCGAAAGAAGAACATAAACTTTTTCTTGGACCGTTATACATTTATAATGAATCACTTAGAGAATTATCTTTCAAAGCATTTCCCAAAAAGCTTCCTTTTCCTCTAAGGAAAGAAACAATTTTACCTATTAATAAAGACTCTACTTTTCGAAACAGTATCAAAAAGAATGGATCTATATACCAACTGGTTTATCAGGGTGTAGATATGACAATGAAATACAACATTGATCCTTCTAGCGGTGTATTAAACGGGATTGGTCTTCAAGTAAATGATAATAATTACGAACTGTGTAAGGATGCAGAGTTTATTTTCACTACAAATAACAAGGTCTCGTGGAAAACAAAAAGTGAGGCAATACGACATGATACACTCTTTGTAGAATTTATCAGTAATATTGACAAACTAGAATACAACTTTTCATGTTGGTACACAATTAAACAAAAATCTCTCATTGTAGGTATTCATGAAAACTCTGAAATTGGACACGTAAAAGAAATAACCTTAGGTAAGACAGGAAAACTTGACAAGATTAAATTAGTGACAGTACCCTTTTTGCCATACAATTACAGCAGGCATCCTAAATTATTGTACGGTGATAATTTGTTTTTTTTTAAACAATTTGATTGGTACTATTCAGATGCATCTAATTTAACAACAGATAACAATGTAAATGATGGATGGATTAACTACAATAATGGTGTGGAATACATCCCGAAAACGAATGGAGAACGTAATCCAGTCAGAGAAAAATTGTTTATTAATGTTTCAAATGATGTTACGGAAGTATTGCCAACAATAGATAATCCACCTTCTCCTATGAAGTCATTCCAAGCTAACCGTTTATGGATGATAGAAGGTGGTGATAATTATGAATTAAACAAAAAAAATGCAAGGAGACTAAGGTCACTTGGAATGGAAAATGTCACCATTCGTTATCACGAGGGTTTCTGGAGAGATGCCGGAGAGAGTTATACCTTTAGAACTAATACAGCTCCGGGAAGAGGTGGTAATAAAGCTGTAAAGGAATTTATCAAAGATATAAAAGAGCTTGATTGGAGGGTTGGATTATACACAAATTACACAGATTTTGCCCCAGTTAATGAGAATTGGAGTCCTGATTGGGTTCTCCGTGAACGAGACGGTTCCTGGCAGATAAGTTGGTCGCGTTGCTATGCGCCAAAGCCAATGATTGCATTAGAGCAACAGGCCCTACTCGCGCCTATAATAAATAAAACACTGAGTCCGAACCATAGTTATTGTGACGTTCATACAGCAGTATCACCTATGTCACGGGTGGATTATGATTATAGAGTCCCTGGGGCTGGCACGTTCAGACGAACTTTCGAATGCTTTGGATTATTGTTATTAAATGAAAAAAAAGCTTATAGAGGCCCTGTGTTTTCTGAGGGTGGTAATCACTGGTGGTATGCAGGCCTTGTTGATGGAAATTATGCCAATTATTCTCCATTAATAAACACAATTCCAATTTTCCCGGAATTCCAACTCTTAAAGATTCATCCGTTACAAATGGATGCGGGAAATCTACCTGCACAGGGAAACGAATACTTAGCTTATACGCTTGCATACGGTCACATAGGGATTTTGAGCGGTGATTTAACAGAGATGTTAAAACGTTATGCTGTATTACAAACGTTGCAGGAGCATTACGTTATGGTGCCAATAAAAAGAATAAGTTATTTTGACAATATGAATAATGAATTCAATTCATCAGATGCTATAAGGCGAGGTCTTAATGAAAGGGCTAAATTAAAATTGGAATATGACAACGGGTTCACTGTGTATATTAACTTTTCAGATGAAAAATGGGATGTATATGCTATGAAAAAGGGCTATAGTTTACCAAAACATGGTATACTTGCTTATACTGCAGACTGGAAAACATATGCTTTATCAGGAATGTGTAACGAGTTTAAGTCAAACAATAACAATTACAAAATTGACTTAGTAGTCAGTCAAAATCAGTATTATTTCGATACTCATAATTCTCTGATCCAAATACCGCTTGGGTTTGAAGCAGAAGGGAAAATATTCCTAAAAAATGAGAAATTCGGATGGGAAATTATTCCTGCAGATGATTTTACGCAATTCTCATTCAACAGAGATATTTTAAGTCTGGAAAATAATGATATCATCATAGAAGGAGTTGATAGCGAAGACTTACTTATAGAGGATGCGCAAACGATACATAAGGGCAAATTAATAAATATGAAACATACAAATAAATCAATCTTTAAATATAGAATTATACCTACAGTTTATTTTCCTTGAAAAGTACTACATAACTCACTTTGTTTCTAAATTCATAAATTAATTCAATAAGTATGAAGAAAATAATCTTTATTGCTCTAATGGTAATAACTTCAACAAACGTTTTTACCCAAAATCCGGCTACTATTCAAGAAAGTATGATTTCAATGAAAACATATCCTTTTTTTGATCCTAATCCGATTCCTAATCCAGACAACAATTATTATCCATATTTCAGGTTTGACGGATTCTCAACTGAAGGAGAAGAAAAAATGTGGAAACAAATAATCTTAGAGAATGACTATATAAAAGTTTTTATTGTTCCCGAAATTGGTGGTAAAATCTGGGGTGCGATTGAAAAATCGACTAATAATGAATTTATATATTATAACTCTGTAGTAAAATTTAGAGATATAGCAATGCGAGGCCCCTGGACGTCAGGTGGTTTAGAACTAAATTTCGGCTTAATAGGTCATTCACCGACAACATCAAGTACAGTCGATTATAAAATGAAGAAAAATAATGATGGTAGTGTTAGTTGTTTTCTAAGTGCTACAGATCTTATAACGCGCACTAGATGGGAAACCGAGGTAAATCTTAAAAGTGATAAGGCTTACTTTACAACTAAAACAACCTGGCATAATCCGACTCCTTTAACACAACCTTATTATCATTGGATAAACGGGGGATTCCAAGCAGATGGAGATTTAGAATTTTGTTTTCCCGGAAGTCATTGGATTGGACATGACGGACTAGCATCCAACTGGCCATTTAACAAAGATGGAAGGAATTTGGCATTTTACAAGCAAAACAATTTCGGTGGCGATAAATCATATCATGTAGTTGATGGAATCAATGACTTTTACGCTGCTTATTGGCATGATCTCAATTTTGGCTCTGTTCATTTTTCACCTTATAATGAAAAACTTGGTAGAAAAATCTTCTTATGGTCACAGGCCAAATCTGGAGGCATATGGAAAGATTTATTGACTGATAATGACGGTCAGTACGTAGAACTTCAATCCGGAAGATTATTCAACCAAGAAGCGTCTTCAAGTACGGCAACACCGTTCAAGCATTTTGGTTTCGAACCATACGCAGTTGATTTTTTTACTGAATATTGGTTTCCAATAAAAAACACAAAAGGAGTCAAAAAAGCAAATCAAACTGGTGCCCTCAATGTAGAAGAAGATAGTGATATAATTAAATTGTTTTTTTGCCCAGCAGAAAAGATAAAAGATGATATTAATATATTTTTGGATGATCAATTAGTCCAAAAGTTTTCTGTTGATTTAGAGGCATTGGAAGATTGGCAAGGCAGTTTTAAAATTAATCCTGATAAAAATCTCAAAATAATAATAGGTGATAATAAACTTATTTATAACGAACAAGATGGAAAAAAAGAATTTGTTAGACCAATGCAATCACCTGATGATTTTGATTGGCAGTCCACTTATGGTCTTTTTTTAGATGGATTGAATTGGACATATCAAAATAATCAGTCGAAAGCATTAAAGAGTTTTCAGAAATGTTTATCGAAAGATCCATATTATGCTCCG
>JAQWCA010000128.1 GCA_028706065.1 Tepidanaerobacteraceae bacterium | reverse complement strand
GGTGAAGACTTTAGGCCAGTATTGAATAGGCATTGTAAATATGTCTTGCCTTGATTTAAAGGATGTTATTAATATCCAATAAAAGGGGAATATCGTGTATACTAGGAAAATACCAAGAACAACTACTTTTAATATTTTAATCAGTAGTGATCTTTTTTTCATTTAAAAATCACCCTTTTCTTCCAACCTTGTAACAAACAGATAAAATATTGTATATGAAAATAGTAGCCCTATAATTATCAAACCTACAGCTGAAGCCTTACCGTAATCTTGATTGAACATCAGCATTTCCAGCAAATATGTTGTAAGAATATTGGATGAACCGGCAGGTCCTCCTCCTGTCATGGAGTATATTAGTTCTGGGAAGTTCAAAATCCATATTACCCTGAGAAGACATGTAACTATAAGCACTGGCTTTATATAGGGAATGGTTACATTAAAAAACTTTTGAGCCGAATTTGCTCCATCAATATCCGCAGCTTCATACAATTCTTTTGGAACCGATTGTAATGCTGCAAGGATCATAATAGCGAAAAAAGGTATTCCATACCATATATTGGCAATAATAGCTGACGCTAGGGAAAGACTTGGTGTGGAAAGAAAACCAATCGGTACTTTAATGATCCCCACTTTCAGGAGAATATCGTTGATAACACCTATTTGACCATTAAACATCCAACGCCAGATAAGTCCAATCATAAAGCCTGATATGGCCCAAGGAAAGAATACCATCCCTTGATATACGCCTTTTCCCTTAAAATCTCGCCTCAACAGCATCGCAACTAAAAATCCAAGGGTGAATTGGAAAAATAGTGAAACAAATATCCACAATGCCGTGTTTTTTAAGGTCATATAAAACATCGGGTCTTTTAATATGAATTTAAAGTTTTCTAAACCATTAAAATGTATATTGTTTAGATCCCAAAGGGTGTAATTTTGAAAGGACATAATTACGCCTGAAAACAACGGCATATAAGTAAACAGCCCTATTATAAACATCCCCGGTAAAAGCATAAAAAATATAAATTTTTTTAGTGAATTATTGGAGGTTCTTTTTTTCACTTTTACATCTCCTCCGAAGCCAAGTTATCAAAAATAAGTTTTGGAGTAAGGCTTAAAGCCTTACTCGATCTTTGTTCATTATTTGTTATTTTCGTCATTCCAGAAATCAGCCCATTTTTGTAATAACTCTTCAGGTTCAAGCTTACCTAAAAGCATATTTTGAATGTCGGGTGTTGCTATTTTCTGAAATGGTCCCCAACCCTTATAGTCATAGGGAGGTGTAACCACTATAAATTTATCCGGCTGCTTTGCCATATCCAAATACGATTTGAAGGGACCGGTTTTAAAGTATTCATCTTGGTCAGCAGTTGTGTGGATGGGTATCAAAGAGTTCTTTTTAGCAAAGTATGTGTTATTTTCACTGTTTGATAAGAAAGTAATGAGTTTCCACGCCGCTTCTTTATGTTCTGAGTAGGATGTCATACCCCAACCACAATATCCGATCTGAGGATACGCTAGGCCTGAAGGCCCTAGCGGTAGTTGAGCTGTTGCCCAAGTTCCTTCTTGCATATGCTGCTCGCAAGTAGCTATGACCTCAGGATCTTGTATAAGCATAGCGGTGGTGCCCGAATAGAAGTTTTCTACCATTTCGGGATAACCCCAGTTTAAGGAATCCTTTGGCGAGATATCAGAATACAGTTTTTTGTAAAATTCTACAGCTTCTAAGGCTTTAGGATGTTCAAATATTGTTTTTCCATCCTTAGTAAAGTAAGAACAGTCTATATTTACTTCATCACCAATATATTGCTCAATAAGCATGTCAAGGTACCATACTCCTCCGGCAGCTCCTCGGAAAGAGTAACCATAACGGTTATTTGCAGGATCATTCAGTTCTGTACCAACTTGATAAAGTTCTTCCCAAGTTGTAGGAGCTTTCAAGCCTTTTTCTTTAAACCAGTCAGTGCGATAAAATAAGGTCTTTTGGTAAAATCCATAGGGTATAAAATATGTGGAACCACCCACGATTTTTGCATTGTCTTTGGCCATTTGTGTCAAGGTTTCATACTCATTCCAATTTTCTACATAGGCCTCTAGGTTTTCGATATGTTTGTTGTTAATACATTGTTTTAATATTTGGTCTCGAACTTCAAATATATCTACCTGTTCTTTATTCATGAGCATTTGCATAAGTTTCTGATCTGCATTTTCCAAGGGAGGTGATATTAATTCCACTTTGATATCGGGGTTTTTATCTTCAAATTGGTCAAGAAGTTCTCTTATAAGTTTACTTCTTTCTGGACTTGTTAAAGTTTCAACCATTCTCAATTTGATTACCTTATTGCTATCCTTGTTCACATCAGCATTATCATTATTACCACCGCAGCCTATTACACCAACCATAAGTGTCATTACGACTAAAATAACCAAAGATTTTTTTAACATATGGTTTTCTCCTCTCATATACATATGATTTTAAAACATGGGATTTTTACATTTCCTGAGTTTTTATAAAGTCGAGTGTTTCATCAAAGGATTTTAGGTTTCCACATGTACCAACTTTTTCAACGCAAAGGGCTCCTGCCGCATTGGCTACTTTAAGGCTTGTTTTTAAGTCAAAACCTCTTAACTTAGCTGCCAAAAAACCTGCTACAAAGGAGTCTCCTGCACCGGTTGTATCAATACACTCTACTTCAAAAGAAGGCATAAACAGTCTTTCATCACCACTTACAGCGTAACTACCCTGTTGACCTAATTTTATAATAACAGTTGGGATACCATATTGTATACGGAAATGTTCTCCTATTTTACCGGGATCTTCAAAGCCACTTAGTTTTTTGGCTTCATTTAAACTTGGCATAAAAATATCTATATAAGGAAGACTTTCCTCGATAACTTCTAGCCATCGCCCGGTAGGATCCCAACTAGTATCAAGGGATGTAATTTTGCCCATTTGTTTAAATCTTTTAAGAGCTTGGGTTGTCTGAAGGCCATCAAAGCTGTCCATAGCAAAGGTACCTGCAATGTGTATTACTTTACTATCATTTAATAAATTAAAATCTATATCCTTTATTGTAAATATTTCATTGGTGCCGGGATAGTAAATAAATGTTCTCTCACCTGTAGAATTAACTATTACCATGGTTCCCGAAGTGTGAAAGTCTTGGCTTTCGGAAATACCGTCAATAATTACCTTTTCAGATGCAAGTAACCTTTTTAGATACTCGCCAAACATATCCTGTCCCACTTTGCTTACAACCCGAGTTGAAACGCCCAACCTTGCCAAGGCTACAGCAGTGTTTGCTCCACATCCTCCAGCACATATATTCAGTTTTTTTATTCGTGTAGATTGACCCGGATTAGGAAATACATCTAAAGGGCCTCCTATTATATCTACAAGGATATTACCTATACAAGTAATTTCAGCCATACCTATCCCACCAGAACTTAAATTTTGCTGAAAGCTTGATCTAAATCGTTTAATAAATCATCTGTGTTTTCAATGCCACAGGATATGCGTATAAAACTATCGGTCAAACCGTATTTTGCCTTGATCTCCGGAGAAACCGATTGATGTGTCATTGTTGATGGTATTTCAATAAGGGTACCTACATCTCCAAGGCTCACAGCAATGTGTATTAGATTTAAGTTGTCTAATAACTTTTTAGTTTCTGCAAGACCACCTTTTATATGGAAGGAAACTACCCCACCAAAACCTCGCATTTGTTTTTTAGCTAGCTCGTGTTGAGAATTGGACTTTAGACCGGGATATAATACCTTTTCTACTTTCGGATTATCTTCCAGATATTTAGCCACACTCATGGCATTTTGCTGATGTTTTTCCATGCGTAGGGGTAGTGTCTGCAATCCTCGTTTTATAAGAAAGCATGTAAAAGGTGATATTGTTGCCCCTAATTTTGTAACAGGATCATGAAGCGCTTTTTGAATAAAATCTTTTTTACCTATTACAGCCCCGCCAAGACAATCTCCGTGACCGCTCATATATTTTGTAGCACTGTGCACTACTATATCGGCACCGAATTTAAGGGGATTCTGAAAGTAGGGTGTCATAAAGGTGTTGTCAACAATAAATTTTAGATTGTGTAGTTTTGCTATTTCTGCCATGGTTTCAAGATCGGTTATACCTAATGTAGGATTACCGGGAGTTTCTACATATAGTATTTTAGTGTTTTTCTTTATAGCAGCTTCTACTTTGTTTGAATCATTTGTATCCACATAGGTTATTTCTACACCATAGCGAGATAGGAGCTTCTTAAATAGTCCAAAGGTTCCACCATACACAATTTCACTACATACCACATGGTCACCGGCATTCAATAAACCTATATTAGCTGCTGCAATTGCCGCCATGCCTGATGCAAAAGCCTTACATGCTTCTCCGCCTTCTAAGAGGGCTATTTTTTCTTCAAGCTCGATTTCGGTTTTGCTGTGGTCTCGTCCATACTTAAAACCAGGCATTTTACCTGTCTGTATTTTTTCTGCTATATCAGTGTTTTCGTAAGTATAAGTAGAAGTCTGGTAAATCGGTGAAACTATAGCACCCGTTACTGGGCAAGGCTCAGCACCTCCATGAACGGCTATGGTTTCAAAGTTTAATTTTGAAAAGTCTACGTTTTTCAATTGATTCACCCCTAATTTATTATTAAATTATAGAGCACACTTTCTCTTTCAAGCCCACAAATATCAGTTAGAATTTCCCCCTTCCCCATGTTTTTTATTATCTTGCACATGCTTACGGTTTGTTCATCATCATTATTTTTATATTCGAATACACTTTTAATACCATCTATTATGGAATAGGGCAATATACCGTACTTTATAGCTGTTATAGCCGGTTGAATAAACCGTTCCCTTGGTGAAAGCTTCCTCAAAGGTTCTCGACACACTCGGTGTATCGGATCTTTTAAGCGTATATCGGCAAATCTTCTAAGCATGACACTGGAATATTCAAAAAAGTCCTCTTCCAACATTCCATACTCTCTGGCCCATCCTCGTCCGGATTCCATGAGTGCTCCGGTTACTTTTTTAAAAATTTCATCATCATAGGCTGCTTCATATATATAGGTATAACCTTTTTGAAAACCAAGATAACCCACCATAGCATGGCCTGTAAGGGTATAAATCTTCCGGTTTATAAACGCCGCGGGATTATCGGTAAGTTCAAGATCCTTTATATCGCTCAAATCACTTTTGAGATTTTTCTTGTCAATAATCCATTCCTTGTACTCTTCCACCTTTACTGTGAGTGGATTCTCATCGATTATTGGCATTGCCATCCGTGAAACCTCAGCATCGGGAAAAGCAACCATCTCCTGACAGTATGTTAGTTCTGTTGATGTTAATAAAAGTTTCACATTATCGTAAAGACTGGTTGATGCATATTTCATGTTTTCACAGGCGATAATGGTCAGGGGTTTTGTTATATTGTTTTTATACCGCTTTTTAATTATGTCGGCGATGTAATTTGCAGTAGTGTATAATACCGAAGGCCCTACG